>CAKPJE010000039.1 GCA_934162555.1 uncultured Bacilli bacterium
GAGTTACTAGTATTCATGATAAAAATGAATTATTTAAAAACTAATAAACAATTCAAAATAGGTTTAAAAAGAAATATTGAATATGAAGAAATAAATAAATTTATAAATAACTTACCATTCAAACTAACAATTGACCAATTAAAAGCCGTAAACGAAATATATGAAGACTTAAATTCCCCAAGAAGAATGAATAGACTATTACAAGGAGATGTTGGATCAGGAAAAACATTAGTTGCAATCATAGCAATCTACATAAATTATCTAAGTGGATATCAAAGTGCCTTAATGGTACCAACAGAAATACTAGCTCGTCAGCACTACGAAACAATCAAAAAATTATTTGAAAAATACAACATCAATATATGCTTAATAACAAGTAAAATAAAAGCCAAAGAAAAAAAAGAATACTATAAAGGCTTAGAAGAAGGTACCATTTCAGTTGCAATAGGAACTCATGCCCTAATAAGCGAAAAACTAAAATATCACAATCTAGGACTAGTAATAACAGACGAACAACATAGATTTGGCGTAAATCAAAGAAGCGAATTAAAAAATAAAGGCATAACACCAGATACCCTATATATGAGCGCAACACCAATCCCAAGAACATATGCCCTAACAATATATGGAGATATGGATATATCAAGCATAAAAACAATGCCAAACGGAAGAAAACAAATAATCACAAAATTAAAAAAAGAAACTGAAATAAAAGATGTCCTATACATGATGTTAGATGAACTAAAGAAAAATCATCAAATATATGTAGTCGCACCCCTAATAGATGAAAGCGAAAAAATGGACTTAGAAAACGTAAACACCCTATATGACAAAATGAATAAAGCCTTCGGTAAACTCTATAACATTGGACTATTACACGGTAAAATGAGTAACGAAGAAAAAGAAGAAGTAATGAACTCATTTAAAGAAAACAAAACCCAAATACTAGTATCAACAACCGTAATAGAAGTCGGAATAGACGTCAAAAACGCTACCATGATGGTTATATTTGATGCCTTCAGATTTGGTCTATCAGCACTCCACCAATTAAGAGGAAGAGTCGGAAGAAATGAATTACAATCATATTGTATATTAATATCAAACTATGAAAAAGAAAGACTAAAAATAATGGAAGAAGTATCCGATGGATTCAAAATATCTGAAGAAGACTTTAGATTAAGAGGAAGTGGAGATTTATTCGGTTATAGACAAAGCGGGGACATGTCATTCGAACTATGTGATGTAAGAAAAGATTATAATTTACTCGTAAAAGCCAAAGAAGATGCCCTAGAACTTGCTAAATGTCATGATGATGTAAATAAAAAGTTAATAGAAGAAAGTTTAGACAATCTAGACTAGTCTTAAAAAATAACAAAAGTAAAAATTAAAGTGTAAAGTAAAAAAATAAAATCCAAAAAACATTGACTTAAAAACAGTTATATTTTATAATGAATATAGCATACGGAAGTGTGTTAGATGTCTTACGATATATTGATATAATCATGGTGAGATATCGACCCCCTGAAAAAGAGAGCTTCGGCTCTCATTTTTTTTACCCAAAAAAATCTACCATTTAATCAAAATATATGCTATACTATCATACCTAGGAGGAATACTATGGAAGATATTATAAACTTACTAAATAAAAGCAATAAAGAAGAATTTTATATAATAGTCAAACAAAATGATAATTTACTAAGAACTCTAATAAGTAATATCCCACTAGAAAAAATATATTGGTTAGGTGGATTAAATCTAACCTATGAAACAAGTGAATTACTTGCTCAAATATATTCCGAAATAATAAAAACAAAACTAGAACAAGAAAATAAAAATAAATTATTAGAAAACTTAAACTCAAGTCTAACTATCAAACAAGTAAAAAAAATAATTCTTAATATCTTTAATATTCAAGAAGACTATGAAATAGTTATATCATTATTAAGCAAATTTAAAACCGAAATTATTATAAATAACTATAACCAAATAAAAAAATTTATTCAAGATAGTAACATCAATTATAACTATTTTATCCAGTATGGAAGTGGAAGTAGAAAGTATAATAGCTGGCTAAAAAATGTGTTATTCATAATAAAATATCAAAAAGAAAAAGAATTCTATAAAATTCAAAATTATCTATGTAAACCAAACCAATCAAAATTTAAAGAAATTGATAATTTTTTAAAAATTTTAAGTATCTTTGAAAGAAATTATTTGTATCTAGAATATTTAGAAAAAAATAAAATTGAACTAAAAACAAATGATTTAGAATACATATTCAAATATGAAATAGACTTTGATTTAAAAAATATAAGTGAATATAGAAAAGAAAAATATAAAAAATTTAATCTAAAAAGTTATGAACACTTAAATATTGATGAAATAAAAAAAATAATCAATACTAATATTTTTATGGATGCAAATAAAATATTAGAATATATAGGTGGAGTAAGTAATTTAAAATTATTAAAAATATATAATAAAGAATCAATTGGTTTTACAAACAAAATAGATGAAATTATAAGTTATGCTAATCTAATAGAAAAAGTAAACTTTACAAATAATCATAAAGAATTATTAAAATTGTTATTAATAAACTATGAATTATATACTAAATTACAAGATATATACATTAATTTTGAAGAAAAAATAAGAGAACTATATGAACTAGATACAGTAATTAATTTAACCGATATAGAAGAAGATTTAACAAATAAAAATTATCTTTTGTATGCTCATGTATTAAGTAAAACGGAAAATATAGAAGATGTAGTAGAAGGTAAAACAAATGGTAAAAACAATTTTATCTCTATGAGCCCAATTAGTTATAAAGGCGAAAAATACTATGAAGGATTAGAAGAAAACAGTATCATATTTGGTTACAACAAAATTCCTAAGGAAAGCTTTATATGTAGTTCACTTCCAAATATTGGAACCAATAATCTATTATCAGATAATGATTATCAAGTGGATAATTTTTTTAGAAAACAAAGAGGTATTTTAGAAACAACCAGTGCAACTACTATAAATTCAGAAGGATTACTATATAGAGAAGGTATAAAACCAAGTTGTATTATTGTTCCCAAAAATACAAAAATCAGTACAGATGCAATTAAATGCCATGAAAAGTATAATTTACCATTTGTATATGTTCAAAGTATCGGTGAAATTATTTCAAATGTTGAACATAAATTTAAAATAAAAGACATTAATTATCCAAAACAAGATACAAGTCTTGTAGACAACATAGTTAGAGATTTTGATCTAGATTTTATTAAAAAAACTGATCTTTATACTGGTAAACAAATAGGACTTTTTACAGATAGTCATGCGATGCTAGAGCCTACATTAGTAGTTTTGGAAGATATGAAAAAAAGAAATATAACAGAAATATATTCCTTAGGCGATAATATAGCACTAGGACCAAATCCTTGCGAAGTTTTAGACCTCTTAGAAGAATACAAAGTTAAATCAGTTGCTGGTAATAGCGAATACTATAATACCCTAGGAATCAAAAATTTTACTTATTTCTATGAAGCAGAAATCCAAAATCAAGAATGGACTTATAATAAATTAGGCAATTTAAGAATAAATAAACTAAAATTTTATCCTGCTAGTATAGATTTAATAATTGGAAATAAAAAAATCGCTCTCTGTCATTTTATAAATGATGTAAGATGGGATTATACAAATCATAGTACTTGGACATATCAAAACAATTTTAAAGTCGGTGAGAATGCTAAACAATTTCTGTTTACAAACACTAAAAAATTAGATCCGAATCAAAATGAAAACATAAAATCAAGTGTTGAAGATCCATTGTTTAATGGGAAAAGTATTTTATCATACGATAGTATATTTGAAGGACATGTTCACTTTGAAATGAAAGATAAATTAGATAAAACTTCTATTTATACACTAAGAGCATGTGGAATGGGTGGTTATGACATTGAAAAAGAATTTGCTTGTTATTATATTCTTAAAGAAAAAAAATATGGAGGCTTTGATTTAGAAAAAATACTAGTGCCATATAATAAAAATAATTTAATCAGTTCGGTAAAATCAAGTACTTTACCACATAAAGAAAAAATACTATCTTTTCTAAAATAACAAATATAGACTTTTTGTCTATTTTTTGCTAAAATATGTATATGAAAAAAGAAGAAATAATAAAAAAATTAAATGAAATAAGAAAAACAAGAATTATTGATATCTATGCCGAAGAAGAATTTTTTGGTAAAGGTTTAATAGTAAATAAAGAAGGAAAGGCTTATATTTATAATTGGTGTATTTCTCTATGTATTGAAGAAAATTTAGCCAAAGAACAATATGAATTAAAAGAATACAATATTGATATAAATAAAATTAATATTGATTTTACTTTTGATGAAAACAAAAATGATCGATGCATAAATATAATAAATCTTGATAATCTAAAAATCGAAAATAGTGATTTATCCTACTATAATAAAATAATGGAAGAAGTGTTAAAATGGGTTCAATAAAAGTAATGAGTGAACTACTCGCAAATAAAATTGCCGCTGGAGAAGTAGTTGAAAGGTGTTCATCAGTTGTTAAAGAATTAGTTGAAAATAGTATTGATGCCTTATCAACCGAAATAAAAATTGATTTAATAGATAGTGGAATAACAGAAATAAAAGTAACCGATAATGGAATTGGTATGGATGAAGTAGATGCTAAAACAGCATTTTTAAGGCATGCTACAAGTAAATTATTAAACGAAGAAGATTTATATAGAATAAATACTTTAGGCTTTAGAGGAGAAGCATTACCATCTATTGCATCTGTTTCAAGAGTTGAACTAATTACATCAAAAGGAAATGTTGGAACAACAATAAAAATAAATGGTGGTAAAATAGAAGAAATAAAAAAATCAGAAGCCAGAAAAGGTACAAGTATAGCTGTCAGAAATCTTTTTTACAATACACCAGCTAGATTAAAACATCTAAGCAGTATGCAAGCAGAATTAGCAACCGTATCAGACTATGTTGATAAAATCGCTCTATCTCATCCCAATATTAGATTTGTATTAACCAATAATAATTCAATTCTTTTAAATACCGATGGTAAAGGTGATTTATTAAAAGCAATTAGTAATGTTTTTGGTATAAATGTAGCGCGTAATATGATAGAAATAAATACCGAAGATCGAGATTATAAAGTAAGTGGATTTATAAGTAAACCAGAAATTAATCGAACAACCAAAAATCATATGATAACACTTGTAAATGGTAGAGTTGTCAGAAACTCAAGTATCAATAGAGCAATAAATGATTCTTACCATACATATAAACCAGATAACAGATATCCAATAGTTGTTATCAATATCGAAGTAGATCCATCCCAAATAGATGTAAATATCCATCCAACCAAAATGGATATAAAATTTTCTAAATTAGAAGAATTGCAAAATTTAATAACCAAAGAAATAAAAAAACATTTAGATACAAGAGTATTAATACCAAAAATAGAAGAAGCAGTAGTTGTAAATAATTTTAACTATGATGACTTTAAAGAAGAAATAAAAGTACCAGAAAAACCAATATATGTAAAAGAACAATTAACAATCGAAGAAAATGAAGTAAAATACGAAATAAAAAAAGATGAAAAAAGATACCCGGATATGAGTTTTGTTGGGATTGCTCATGGAACATATATTATTATGCAAAACGAAGATGGTATGTACATAATTGATCAGCATGCTGCTAAAGAAAGAATAAACTATGAAAAATTTAAAGAAGAATTAGGCCATCCAAGTAATAATACAATTCCTTTGCTAGTACCAATTACAAGAGAATATACAACCAGTGAATTTATGAAATTAAGAGAAAGAATGGAAGAATTAAAAAATATTGGATTAGATATTGAAGAATTTGGTATTAATTCCATAATAGTCAAAGGTCATCCAGCATGGTTCCCCAAAGGATTCGAAGATAAATATGTTGAAAAAGTTATAGAAACTATTTTAAACTATAATGAAGAATTTGATTTAGTAAAATTTAATGAAAAAGTCGCAATCAATCTAAGTTGTAAAATGGCAATTAAAGCAAACCAGTATATAAGCAAAGAAGAAGCAATAAACTTAATAAAAGACTTACAAAAATGTGCTCAACCATTTAACTGTCCACATGGAAGACCCACAACATTAATTTATACAGTATCAGAACTAGAACATTTATTCAAAAGAAGTGGCTTTGATACAAAAATGTGATATAATATTCAAAAAAAGGAGAAAATATGATAACTGAAGAAAATGTTTTAAAAGTTGCATCTTTAGCATATCTAGAAATAAATGAAAATGAAAAGAAAAAATATACTAAAGAATTAAGTGATATATTAACAGAAATAGAAAGAATAAATGAAGCCAAAATAGGGGATGAGGATATCTTAATATCACCAGTAGAATGTAAAAAAATAGATAATTTTGAAAGTACAAAAACTGCTGAAAGCTTAAGTAAAGAAGAAATTATGAAAAATGCTAAAGTGCATGATCGATCATATATAATAGTTAAGAGGGTTGTAGAATGAGTAATTATTTAGATTTAAGTGTACCAGAACTACATGAATTATTAAAAGCAAAAAAAATAAAACCAATAGATTTAGTAAATGAAGCATTTATGAAAATCGAAAAAAACAAATTAAATGATTATATTACCTTAAATGAAAAAGCCAAAGAAGAAGCAATAGAACTAGAAAATGAGGAAATCGATAATATATTTTGGGGCATACCAATTGCTATCAAAGATAATATTGTAACCAAAGATTTAAGAACAACATGTGCATCAAAAATGTTAGATGATTTTAACCCAATATATGATGCTACTGTAATTGAAAAAATCAAAGCTAAACACATGATAATTATAGGTAAAACAAACATGGATGAATTTGCAATGGGATCAACAGGTGAAACATCATATTATGGAAATACTCTAAATCCATGGAATAAAAATAAGGTACCAGGAGGCTCAAGTAGCGGTTCGGCTTCTACAATATCAGCTCGTGAAGTCGCACTAGCACTAGGCTCTGATACAGGTGGTTCAATAAGACAGCCATCATCATTTCAAGGTGTAGTAGGTATGAAACCAACATATGGTAGAGTATCAAGAAATGGTTTAATCGCCTTTGCATCAAGCCTAGATCAAATTGGACCAATCACTAAAAATGTCTATGATAATGCCTTATTACTAGAACTAATTTCAGGACTTGATCCAAAAGACTCAACAAGTTTTGATGATGATAATGACTTTACAAGTCTAATAAATAAAGACTTAAAAAAATATAAAATCGCAATTCCTAAATTTTATATGAATGAAAAAATAGATCCAGAAGTAAAAGAAAAGGTTGAGAATGTTGTAAAACTATTAAAAGAATATGGATGCACTATTGATTTAGTAGATGTACCATATTTAGAATATAGTGTGCCATTATATCAAGTAATCGCACTTGGTGAAGCAAGTAGTAACCTAGCCCGTTTTGATGGTATCAAATATGGTTTACATATAGAAGCTGATTCTACCAAAGAAAGTATTATCAAAACCAGAACTATTGGATTTGGCGATGAAGTAAAAAGAAGAATCATGATAGGAACATATGTCTTAAGTGGTAAAAATGCAGATAAATACTATGTAAAAGCTTTAAAACTAAGAGAAGCTTTATCAGAAGAAATGAATAAAGTATTCAATAACTATGATTTAATAATTGGACCAACAAATACAAGTCCAGCATATGATTTGGGTACCAAAGAAAATGATGCTCTAAAAAGCTTTGTAGATGATATTTTAACAAATCCAATCAATATGACAGGAATGCCAGCTTTATCATTACCAATTGGTTTTAACCATGAAAACTTACCAATAGGAATGCATATTATAGGAAAAAGCAGGGATGAAAAAAATATCTATGCATTAGCATCATTTATTGAAAAAAAATTAAACTTAAATTTGAAACCAGAGGTGAAATAATGTTAGAACCCACAATCGGAATAGAAGTTCATGTTGAACTAAAAAGTAAAAACAAAGTATTTTCAAATACTATAAATGCCTATTCAAATAATGCCAATACAAATGTAAATATAGTTGACTTAGGTTATCCAGGAACATTACCGGTTCTAAACTACGAAGTAGTTAAAATGGCCTTAAAAGCAGCACTTGCTTTAAATTGTAAAATCAATAAAAAAATGCATTTTGATAGAAAAAATTATTTTTATCCAGATTTACCAAAAGGTTATCAAATAACAGAACAAGCAACACCAATTGGTTATGATGGTTACCTAGAAATTGAAGTAGATGGATGCACAAAAAAAATAGGTATTGAAAGAATCCATATTGAAGAAGATACATGTAAAAGTATGCACGTTTTAGATAATACCCTTCTAAACTATAACAGAGCCGGTGTACCACTAGTTGAAATTGTTACAAAACCAGATATTAAATCACCAAAAGAAGCAGTAGCTTATGTAGAAACATTAAGAAGAACACTACTATATCTTGAAATAAGTGATGTAAAAATAGAAGAAGGAAGTATGAGATGTGATACCAATATTTCACTAGCGCCTCAAAATGCAGAAAAATTAGGAACGAAAATAGAAATAAAAAATATTGGATCAGTAAGTAATGTTGGCATTAGTTTAGAGTATGAAATAAAAAGACAAAAAGAATTACTTGAAAATGGTACAATCTTAAAAGAAGAAACAAGAAGATTTGATGATAAAACAAATTCAACAATTCTATTAAGAGTAAAAGAAACAGGCAATGATTATAGATACTTCCCAGAACCTAATTTACCATTCTATGAAATAGATGATAAATTAATTGAAGAAGTAAAAAATAATATGCCAGTACTTCCTAAAAAATTAGAACAAGATTATATAAACTTAGGAATAAGTAAAAATAATATAAATACCTTAATTTTAAATTATGATTTAAATAAAAAATTTATTTCCTTAAAAGATAAAGTAAATCCTGTAATATGTGCGAATTTATTAACAGGTGATATTCTAAGCTATCTAAATAAAACATTTAAAAATATAAATGATATCAATGAAAAAAGTATTATAGATTTAGTAAATGTTCTAGAAGAAAAAAGAATTTCTATTAAACAAGCTAAAGAAATAATGAATGATGTTTTAGAAGGAAATGATATAAACGAACTTATTAAATCAAGAGGACTAGAACAAATAAGTGATACTAATGAACTTATGAAAATTGTAAGTAAAGTGTTAAGTGAAAATG
>CAKPJE010000040.1 GCA_934162555.1 uncultured Bacilli bacterium
ATCCACCGTATTATATTTATAAATTATTTGAAGCATAATTAAATTAGTTAAATTAGAAAAAACAAGATTAAAATTTTTAAAATTACCAAAATTATTTGAAATTTCCCTGGCAGCAATATTTACTTGTTCATCATATGTAGATATCTGCTCTAATTCAGACATATTTTTTTTCAATTGCTCAAAATTACAATTTTTCAAAGAAATAATCTTAAAATCAAAATCATAATCTTCTTTAACACTATTTGCAAAATCCAATAAAAGTCTAGTATCATGTTTTTCATTAAAATATGAAATTGCATCTTCAAGAGCTACTTGGACATTTTTATCAATTAAAGTCCCATCTTTCTTAGTAAGCTTTATTTCTAGTTTCTTAAAAGTCTTAAAAAATCTATCAAGTTCATTATTATTTAACAACTTATGTCTATTATTTTCTTTCTTTTCTGAATAAAATATCTCCCTTTCATAATGATTAGAATTATTTAATTTTATAAAAGATTTCAAATTAGAAATTATATAAGTTGATAATTTATCTATATTAATTGGTATTTCAGTATTATCGTAATTAATAATTAGTCTACCATGTTCCAAATCAAGTTTAAATTCTCCATGACCAATTTTATTTCTTAAAACAAGAATTACTGTAGCTGCATTAGGAAAAACATAATTACCAAGTCTATAGCCATTAGTTTCTTCTGTACACAAATAAGTAATAGAACTTTCTAATTCACCAAAAGAAACTCTAGAACTAGCGCCATTTTTTTTAGACACTAAAGATTCCTTAATACTAAGTAAAATATTACTTATGCAACCAACTCGTGCCGCTAAATTATATTCTTTTTTTAAAATAAACTTACTTTGAGGAGAATTAGAAGTATAATCATTAACAAACAAATAAAATGCCTTATTGCCACAAAAATAATCTAACATCATTACCACCTCTAATTTATATTGTTTATTGCTATTCCCAATTCAAAAGCTAACAAAGCAACTTCCTTCTTCTTATCTATTTTAACTAAACCATTTAGACTTCTTTCATCCCAAACAGTACTATCTAAATTATCGCCAGCATAATAAAAAGTAAAATAATCAGCATGTAAATACTCACACACTGATGCAATCGCTGTTCCTTCCATCTCAACACTAACCGCACCATGATCTTTAAAATACTTAATTTTTTCATTTGTTTCTCTATAAAAAGCATCAGTTGTCCAAGTATAACCTTCCGTATAATCAAAATCATATTTATTCAAAACATCAATAAATTCTTTTCTATATTTAGGATTCATATTTATAGCTGGACTAGATTCTAAATAATGATAACTAGTACCCTCATCTCTAAAACCCATTGTAGGAATTATAATAGAACAATCCTCAATATTTTTATCAAGAACCCCACAATTACCAAATATAATAAATTTTTGAACACCTTGAGCATGTAATTCTTCTATATCAGCTGCAATCAAAGGAGAACCAACACCGGCCATAAAAAATGTAAATTCTTCGTCTTTATATCTTACTATATAAACATTTCTCTCCAAATTCGCACATTTCAAACAACCAACTTCCATACTCTCGAATTTTTGAATTATGTCATTATATAAATGTCTTGAAAATACACCAATACCAACCTTAGGTAAAACAATATTTTTATCTTGTCCATCTCTAAAACTTATTCCCTTAGCTTTTATAAAGCCATCTTCTTTACTAAAAATTATCATACTATACCTTCTTAATTAATTTTTTTTCATTATCATTTAACCAATTTAAAATATCACTATATACTATTTTATTATCTATCTCATTTAATATTTCATGTCTCATATTAGAATATAAAGTACTTGTTATATTATTGTAGCCAATTTTTCTCAAAAATTCTTGAGCTTTAATCCATTTTTCTTTGTTTACTATTACTGGATCATCATACCCAGCAATAAAATAAATAGGGATATTTAAATTTTTTCTCTTATATATTTTTTTATTATATATATTCATCATCAATCTAACTATATTTTCATAACCATTAAGCGTATATGTAAATTGGCACAAATTGTCATCATTATACTTTTTTAAAATATCTTTATTATAACAAATCCATTCATTCGGTGCGCAATTTTTATTATAATTATTGAACATTAATTTTTTTACAAAGTCACTTTTATATTTATCACCTTTAAATAGTTCTTCTATTTTTATTAGTATTAAACCAAGTTTAGCATATTTATTTTCACTAGGTGAACCACATACAATCAAACCATTTATTTCATCATCATAAAGACTTAGATATTTGCGTACTACCATTGATCCCATACTATGACCAAATAAATATATGTTTTTATTTTTATATCTATCTTTCAAATATTTAATTACTTGCTCTAAGTCTTCTACTATATATTCAGCTTTATTATCATAAAAATAACCTAAATCAGAATCATCTTTTAAACTCTTTCCATGACCTCTATGATCATAAATAAAACAAACATAACCATTAGAAGTCAAAAAATTCATAAAATCTTGGTAGCGTTCCTTATGTTCATTCATACCATGATTAATTACAAATACTGCTTTTTTTACACTTTGTTCAGATAATAAACAATCTAAATTTAAATTATCTTGTAAAGACTTAATTACTATTTTTTCCATACTCAACCCTCTACAAATTATTATAGCAAAAAATCCTAGTAAATTCTAGAATTTTACTTTAGGATTTTCTTTTTCTTCTTTGTCTATTTCAAAAAATAATTCTGGCCTAAAATTAAACATTTGACCAACAAAATTTGAAGGGAACATTTCAAGTTTATTTTTGTAATTCAATACAGCTTTATTATAATCTGTTCTTGATAATGAAATTTTATTTTCTATTTCTTTTAGATTATTTTGTAAATTAATAAAATTAGTATCAGCTTTTAATTCTGGGTATGACTCAGTTAAAATAAATAGATTTTCTAATTTCTGTCCTAATTTTTCATTAGATTCAATAGTTTCTTTTTTACTCGAAGATTTTAATACTTTATTTCTTGTATTAATTATTTCTGTTAAAGATTCTTTTTCATGATTAGAATAACCTTTTACTGTTTCTACAATATTAGGTATTAAATCAGTTCTTTGTTTCAAATAAACATTAACAGTACTCCATTTTTCTTTTACTTTATTATATAATTTAGTTAATTTATTATAAATTATCATTATGTATATTAAAGGAATTAATATAATAATTATCCCAACAATTATATAAATTATTGCTTTTTCTCTATTTTTTTTATTTTCTTTATTTGTTTCATTAATAATATTAATCTTATTATTTCTATCTTGATTACTACTATTTAATTCATTTAATTTATTTTCTTCTTGTTTATTCAATTCTTCAGCTTTTTTATTGTTAATTTCTTTTATTTCTTCATTCCTTTTAGCTTCTAATTTTCTTTCTTCATCAGATTTTTCAAAATCTAAATTATTTTTTTCTTTCATTAATTTCATTAGTTCATCAGATATTGTATAGTATTTTTCAGATAAACCATTCGTAAAAAATTCCCTGTTTTCTTCTAAACGCTTACTAGTAATTTTTTTATTATATTCTTTTTCTTTCTCATCATATTTACTATCAAGTTCTTTTTGTAAGCTTGAATATTTATTTTGGATTTCTTCAGTTTTAGAAGCATAACTATCATTAATTTGTTTTTTTATTTCCTCATATTTTTCTTTAATTTTTTCATCATTTTCATCATATGAGTTATTAATTTCTTCTATTAATTTAGTTTTTTCTTCATAAGATAAATCTTTTGTTTTACTTAAACTATTCAATTTTTTTATATTTGGTCCAATAATAAACCATCCTGATAATAATATTATTATAAGATATAAAATTATACTTAAAATTCTTTTTTTCATTCTTCTAATCCTTCCTGTATTTATTATAACATTTAAATCTAAAAAAAAGAAGACTTATTATACACGTAGAGTAATATTTAAAAAATTACCATTATAATATTCAGTTTTAGAAAAACAAGACCAAGCAAAATAAAAACCCTTATAAAATAAGGATTTATTAACTAATGGTGTCCCCGACTGGAATCGAACCAGCGACCTACTCCTTAGGAGGGAGTCGCTCTATCCTACTGAGCTACGGAGACAACAAATAAATTATAACACAAAAATAACTATATTACTATAGTTATTTCATAATATTCATAAATAATACTATTGCTAAATTAGCAGCATAATCAAACTTATTACCAAATTTAACAGAAAATTCACAAGTACCAATAAATTTATCCACTAAATTAACAACCCAACTCTCTGCATATTTAGGAATTGATAGATTAACAGGAAACATATGTGTTTTTATAATATCAAGTTCACGATCACTAACATTAAAATTTTTACTAACTGTTTTAACTGCTTTATATGGATGCGTGAAAGTTGATATACACTTATCTAATTTACTTTGATCATTTGAACTTATAAAGAAGTCATGTAACAATCCAGCTCTAGCAGTTTCATAAGCATTTAACCTTAAAAATTTTGCTATCTTATAAGCCCTATATGAAACCTTTAAACTATGTTCATATCTAGTTATACCATGATGTTCAATTTTCTTTATTTTATCAAATTCCTCATTATTTATAATATCAGATACTATATCATAGTATTCCTTATCATCTAATATATGATTCATTTATTTATCACCCTTATTGTCCCTAAGACATTATAATGATAGCACAAATGTCATATAAATGTCAAATTTGGGCAAATATTTTTCTAATTATATATATGCACTTAAATATTAAATTTGTACTAAATTAGTCTATCTTTTATGGTTTTACTAACATATCCCATATCAGTTTTACCCTTTAATAAAGGATTTACATAAGCCATAATATCTTTCATATCCTTCATACTAGTAGGATTTATTTTATTAAAAGCTTCATCAATTATTTTATTTACCTCAGAAATATCTAATTGTTCAGGTAAATATTTTTCTAAAATAACAACCTCAGCTTTAGTTTTATCAGCCAAATCAGTTCTACCAGCTTTTTCAAACTCAACTATAGACTCTTTTCTTGTTTTTATTTGTTTACTTACAATACCAATTATTTCATCATCAGTTAATTCACTCTTTTTATTTATTTCCTCTAATTGTAAAGCACCCTTTAATAATCTAATAGTAGATAAAGTTTCTTTATCTTGATTTTTCATAGCATTTTTTAAATCTTCTAATATTCTTTCCTTCATAAATATCCCTTTCTAACACAAAAGGAGCTTACTAGCCCCTACTTCTTTCTCTACGACGACTATTCTTAATAGCCTCTTTTTTAGCTTCCCTACGTTTTTCGCCAGGTTTCATATAACTTTCTTTTTTTCTAACTTCTTTTAGGAGGCCCTCTTTAACAGTCTTTTGTTTAAAAGTACGTAACGCAGAATCAACATTACCATTTCTAACTATAACTTTTGTCATTCTAATCCCTCCTCTCCCCTTTTTCTAGATGTATTATAACACCTTGTAATAAAGTTTTCAACATTTTTTTGCTATTTTTTTATATATTTTAATGAAAACTTGCATTTTTTTACAATTTTATTTTATTCTCAATATAATTTACTAATTCTTCTACTTTAACTGTTATTTGAGTCATTGTATCACGATCACGAACTGTAACAGTATTATTATTTATTGTTTCATCATCAATAGTTATACAAAATGGTGTACCAATAGCATCAGCTCTTCTATATCTTTTACCAATATTACCTGATTCATCATAACTTGTCATAAAACATGAACTCAAATACTTATATAATTCTTTTGCTTTTTCACTATGATTCTTTTTAATTAATGGCAATACATTAACCTTATATGGTGCAAGGAAAGGATGTATTTTTAAAACCTCTCTTACCTCTCCACTTTCTAATTCTTCTTTAGTATAAGCATCCGCTAAAACAGTCAAAAATAATCTCTCCACACCAAGTGAAGGCTCAACTACATATGGTATATATCTTTCATTAGTTTCTGAATCTAAATATGATAAATTCTCACCAGAAAATTTTTCATGTTGTTTTAAATCATAATCAGTTCTACTTGCTATACCCCATAATTCTCCAAAACCAAACGGGAAATTATATTCAATATCAGTAGTTGCATTACTATAAAAGCACAACTCCTCTTTAGCATGATCTCTTAATCTTAAATTTTCTTTTTTAATACCTAAATTTAATAAGAAATTAAAACATGCATTTTTATAATAGTTAAACCATTCTAATTCCGTACCAGGTTTACAAAAGAATTCTAATTCCATTTGTTCAAATTCACGAACTCTAAATATAAAGTTACCAGGTGTTATTTCATTTCTAAAGCTTTTACCAACTTGACCTATACCAAATGGCACTTTCAATCTCATACTTCTTTGTACGTTTATAAAATTTGTAAAAATACCTTGTGCTGTTTCTGGCCTTAAATAAATAGTACTCTTTGAATCTTCAGTAACACCTTGAAATGTCTTAAACATCAAATTAAATTGTCTTATATCAGTATAATTTAATTTACCACACTTAGGACAAACAATATTGTGTTCATTTATATAACTAATCAATTCTTCATTACTCATGCCATCACCAGTTATTGTGCCATGTGTAAAATCTTCTATTAACTTATCAGCGCGATATCTAGTTTTACAATTCTTACAATCAATTAATGGATCAGCAAATGTAGATAAATGGCCACTTGCTTCCCATACTCTAGGATTCATAAGAATAGCGCTATCAAGTTTAACATTATTAATATCTTCCTCAACAAATTTTTTCATCCATGCTTTTTTAATATTATTTTTAAGTTCTGCACCTAAAGGACCAAAATCCCAAGCATTTGCAAGACCTCCATATATTTCACTACCTTGAAATACAAAACCATATTGTTTAGAATAATTTACTAATTCTTCCATTGTTACTCTTTCCATATTTCCTCCTTTAAAATAAAAAGATTCTCCTTATTATAGGGACGACATCAATCGTGGTTCCACCCTACTTTATTCTATAGAGAATCTTTGAAATTACATCGCTCCAGTTTTCCACACCATCATCGCGTTCATAATTAAATTATATCATAAAATTAAGCATTTGCAACATTTTTTCTAAATAGCATTGATTTTTCATTAAAACTTACAAACTCACAAGTTGTTCTGTTATAAATAAGTTTTGGATAAATCATTTCCTTAAAACCGAAACGATCATATATTTTTTTATATTTTTTAGAATATTCCTCATATTTATTTTCAGGAATGCAAACTTTATTATTACTTATTTTTATAAATCCTAATACAATTACTAAAAAGTCAGCATAAACATCCTTTTTTCTTTCTATTTCATTTATATTACCATATTTTATAATATATAGATCAAGAATATTTTTTACATGAGGTGGTAAATATTTATTACAAAAATTAAATGCACTATCACTTATATTTTCTTTTACTGCAATAATATTACCATTTGCATCAATCCATCCATTGTTTATCATATTTATCCCCCTTTGCATAAGTTATATCTTATCACAATTATAAAAACAAGTCAATTGCAAACATATTCATAAATTACCTATCAAAAAAATAAAAACCCTTATAAAGGGTTAATTATCTAATGGTGTCCCAGAAGGGATTCGAACCCCTGACCTTTGCCTTAGAAGGGCACTGCTCTATCCAGCTGAGCTACTGAGACATCAACTAGATTGATTATACCTCTTTTTTTTTGTTTAATCAAGTGTTTTTAACACACTTTTATAAATTTGTTCATTATTTACAACAAAAACAACATCTTTAACATCATAATTATCCCTTATTGATAAAGAAATCACATGTATTACCTCTTCTAATATTTTAGAATTTTCAACATCATCAAATATGTAATTATTAAAAGTCAAAGTTAAAATATCATTTTCATTACTCGTTTTTAATAATTTTGTATTACTATTTAAAAAACTTAATAAATTAGTATTATATGTATTAGTACTAGTTAATTCATTAATAATAATAGAAATTTTTTCATCATTACTATTTACATACTTAGTAACCGGAACATAATAATAATTATCTTTATTTTTAGAAACATAATATATATTTACAGATTCAACATTCTTATAATTCTCAATATCATAAATTCTATTAACGCCATAACTCCTATCTAATAAAGGAGGCAAAAATCTACCACTCGGTAAACAAGTTAAAATATCCCCTTCAACATATAATATAACACCTCTTACATCTTCTAAAGAAGTAAGCGTATAAACAACACTCGAAATCAAATCCTCTTCATTTTGAGCATTAATATCCAAAAACTCCCGACTAAAATTAACTTTTAAAATATTATCAACATAGTCAATACTTAAAACTCTTGTATCACTAGGTATAATCGCCCTAAATCCATTTGGTACAAACTCATTAAAAGTTCCCTCAATTGTTAAAATAGAAAGCAATTCTTTAGCTTTTGCAACTACATCCTTTCCCGATACAGGAACACTAGTTAAACTAACATAATTATAAGAATCAATCAAATATATATCATTAAAAACTAAATCATTATTTTTATAATTCAATTGTTGACTAAATTTCTCTTCCTTTGGTATTAAATAAATAAGCGTCATCGCAAATAAAGCACATAAAGATATAAGAATTTTCCTAATCGACATTTTATAAAACATATCATCACCTATTCAAATATATGAAAAAAGCACATTTTTATGTGCTTTTACAAAGTAATTTCTCCAAGTTTTAAAAGTTCAACAACTGCACCAGCTCGGCCCTTTACACCTAGCTTTTGCATTACATTAGAAATGTGATTTCTAACTGTTTTTTCACTAATTTTTAAAATATCAGCAATATCAGAAGTTGTTTTATTCTCAATTAATAATTTAAAAACTTCGTGTTCTCTTTTTGTTAAAATACTTTTCATGCCTTTCCCTCACTTCCCTATCGGGTGGTTTATATTCATATTATTTTATGTACAAACACAAACATTTGTGAGGAATAAAAACCTATTTTTGAATATATTTGTAATAATTATGTTTTTGAATTAATGAAGAAGCAACAAAAGCATTCCTTACATAATTATTTACTTCATCAACATAATTATCATCTACAGTACAATTTTTCTTGCAAGTAAATTTATCTTTTAATGCATCATACCTACCATTTTTATTTAACCAACTATAATCACTAAATATTACAATTCCATCATTAGAAG
>CAKPJE010000041.1 GCA_934162555.1 uncultured Bacilli bacterium
AATTAGTAGATGCTCTAAAAAACAAAAATATTAAAAATGAAATTATATAAATACATTAGAATAATCTAATGTGTTTTTTATAAAAATTTGATATAATAGTAAAGAGGTACAAAAAATGAAAAAATTTATAATATTACTTTCTAGTATCGTTTTATTTATTATATTATCAATTGGATACTTAATAATTAAAGTACCAAGTGATAAAGAAATATTAAAAACCAAAGAATTATCTATTCCTTTAGGAGAAACAAAAAAAATAGAAATCAATACTCAAGCAGAATATGAAATCAAGGATAATACATATGCAACTATTGATATGTCTGGGAATGTAAAAGGAATCAAAAAAGGATCTACAACTATATATGTAAAAACTAAAAATAAAGAATATTTTATTCCTATTGAAATAACCGATCCTGTTCTGGATATAAATATATTCGATCAAAATATAGAAATAGTTAAAGGTAATACTCAAGAATTAAACTTAATTTTAAAAGAAAATATCAAAATAAAATCCTATGAGTATGATCAAGATATAATAGAAGTTAATAATCAAACTATCAAAGGAATAAATGTCGGAAAAACTAACTTAAGAATTTATACAAACAATAACACATATATAGATATAAATATTTCTGTAAGTGATATAACAATAAATATAAATAAAGTAAAAACTGAACTTTTTATAAATGAAGAAACAGAATTAAAAATTAATACAAACAGTAATAATGAAGAAAAAATCATTTGGACGTCTGCTAATGAAAATATTGCTACTATAAATAATGGCATAGTAAAAGGAATAAGTGTAGGTGAAACTACTATAACCGCGAAGGCTTACGGAAAAGAAGTATCTTGTTTAATTAAAGTAATAAATAAAGTAGAAAAAATTAAATCACTTAAATTAAATAAGTCTTTCCTAAATATTCAGTTAGGTGAAACATTTGATGTAGTTGCTTATACTGAACCTAATATTCCTTCAAATCTAATTAAATATGAAATATTAGATAGTTCAGTTGTTATATTAGAAAACAATAAAATAATTCCTAAAAGAAATGGTAAAACCTTATTAAAAGCAAGTATCTATGACAAAGAATACTATATGACAATATATGTTGGTAATATTAACAAAACTTTTACCAACTATCAAAAAGATAAAATTATAAATATATTTGATGAAGTCGCACTAAATGAAGAATATACAAGTAGGGTAAGTTCAAAACAAATCCAAAAATGGAATTCACCAGTATATTATTATTATAAGAATGCATCTAATGAAGACATTGAACAAATAAAAAAGATTACAAATCTATTAAATAGCATTCCTGAATTTCCAGGTATATTTGAAACAAGCTTAGAAAAAGCCAATCTAATAATTGACTTCACAAGCTATGAAATATTGCACTCAAAAACAAAAATAGGGGGAGTAGAAGGATATTCCGAAAACACATTTGCAAGTGATAACATAATTACTAAAAGTAATATAATGATAAATCAAAATTTAAACCAAAATATTAAAAATTCCGTTATAGCAGAAGAAATGTTACATTCAATAGGATTAAAAAATGACACCAAAACATGTTCAAACAGTGTTTTATATGAATATGGTAGTAGGGTAGAATATCCAACAGATATTGATATATTATTAATAAATATATTATATGATGAAACCATTACTTACGGAATGGATAATAATACTGTCAAAAACAAAATAATAAGCATCCTTAAATAGATGCTTATTTTAATGTATAACTATTATTTACTAAAGAAGTACTATAAATAAATAATATATCTTTATTATCAAAATCTATAAAATCTTTTAATATTTTAGAAGACATATATCTTGTATCAACAACAATAATTTTTTTATATCCTGATGTAAATAAAGGAATTAAACTACTACCAAAAGAATCTCTAAAAACAATCAAGTCTTTATCAGATGAACTATTAGTTTCAATTTCAAGTAAAGCCTTGGCGCCAGATAAATAAACATCATATTTATCAAGTGAATCTAATTTACTATAATTATATATTTTAATATATTCTTTTGTTTCATAATCATAAACTACAGCATTATCAATTATATCATTATGTAATAGTTTTATTTTATCTTCCTTAACATTAATTGGTAAACGACTAGCATAAACACCCTTGAAATAAGAACCATCTTCTACAGTGTAATTGCCAGTACTAAAATTCATTTCTTTACTAAATTTATTAACTACATTTTCTAAAGTTTCTTCTTTCCAATGACTATCCGTAAAATAGTAATTATTTAAATTTAAATCATTAAAAATATCAATATATTTAATATCTGTACTTTTTAATATATCAATCATTTTATCATAATCAAATTTTAAATTACCATTATCAATAAAATAATTTTTATCAGGAATAACTGAAAAATATACATTATTATTTGTTAAATAATTATCTTTAATAAAATTTATTTTTAAAACCATATTATTAACCGATTCAGTATCTAAAGGGTATAATTGTTCAACAATATAGTCATCATAAACATATAAGTTATTATAGTTATTTCTTATCTTTAATTCAAGCATAGCTTTTAACATTCTGAAATCATCTCTCTTAATAAATTGATCAGTTGTATAAGCATCAAACTTTTTGAAAAATGTCCCATTTGTAAAACTTGTTAATGAAAACTTAGGGAATTGTTCTAGTTTTCTTCTTTCAGAAATCGAAATCTCATTATCCTTTGTAAAAACATTTATAATAAATATAATACATATAAATAAAATGAAAGTTAATGAAACAATAATATTTTTAAACTTTTCCATGTATCCTCCTAAAATCTAAAATATAAAAATGGATTATAAGAATTATCTATTAAATAAGATGTACATAAAATTAATAAAGCAAGTATAACTATTGGTTCAAGTATATTAAATAAACAATTAAAGAATTTTATATTTTTTAATTTTTTAAAACTATTTTTAATTAAAGGAGTTGATCCCATAATAGCAATTAAAATAACAAATATATAGTTTTTAATATAATAAATAGTAAATGAATCAATAAAGACTTTACTATAACCAAATAGTCCAATAATTCTATAATAAGCATCTACTAGGGAATTGGCATTAAAAATGATAAAACTAATCATAACAATAAATAAAACATAAATATGATTTATAAAATGTAATTTTTCTAAATGTTTTTTTAATAACAACTTTTCAATAATTAAAACTATACCAAATAGTAGTCCCCAACCTATAAAATTCCAACTAGCACCATGCCAGAAACCAGTTAAAAACCATACTACAAGTATATTGCGCAGCTGTTTTTTTCTATTTCCTCCAAGAGGTATATAAATGTAATCTCTAAACCATGATCCAAGTGAAATATGCCATCTGCGCCAAAAATCAGTTATTGTTTTTGATATATAAGGGTAATTAAAGTTTTCTAAAAAGTGAAATCCAAACATTTGACCAAGTCCGATTGCCATATCAGAATAAGCAGAAAAATCAAAATATATTTGTAACATATAGCTTATTCCATATAACCAGTAAAAAACAGTTGTAGTAGGGGTAACACTTGATAATTCCCCAAGAATATTAGCGATCAATATTTTTTTTGAAAGACCTATAACAAATCTTTTAGTACCGTTTGCAAATAATTCAAAGTTATGTTTCCTTGAAGTAAGTTCTTTTTCTATCGTTTCATATCTTACAATAGGTCCAGCAATTAATTGAGGAAATAAAGAAATATATGTACCAAGTAAAATAAAATTCTTTTGAGCCTTAACTGTTCCTCTATAAACATCTATTAAGTAACTTATTAACTGGAATGTATAAAATGATATTCCAATAGGAAGAGCTATATTTAATAAGGGTATATTTGCTTTAAATACATTATTAATATTTGTAATAAAAAAGTCGGTATACTTAAAAAATATCAATAAAAATATAGGAATCATAATTGATATAATAAAAATATTTTTTTCTTTGTATTTTTCTATTAATATTCCTCCTATATAAGCAACTAGAATTTCAAATAGCATTAATAAAATATATTTAGGTTCTCCATATAAATAAAAAATACATGAGAAAATAAATAAAACTAAATTTTTAAATTTAGTAGGTACTAAAAAATATGCTATTAAAATAATCGGTAAAAAATAATATAAAAAACTAATACTCGTAAATAACATTTTTCCTCCTTTTAAAGAAGTACCTTTTAGGGTACTTTATTTTTAGTCGTTTTTTTCAAGCTCTTTGCCAATAGCATTATTTACATATTTTTTAAAACCTTCATAAACTGGCTTTGCATAATCCTCACTTGCCATAACAAGAAAAATTATATTTCCGTTATTAGTAATATACAATTTATCAGCACTTACACAAATCCAACGATTCATATCAATATTTTCATATATTTCTTCTTTTAGTTTTTCAACATCGACATTATTTTTTGCCTTGATAACAAGTGCTAAATAAGCTTGAGAACTCATAGTTGGTTCTGATACAACTAATACCTCAATATCATCACCATCAGTTAAACCTGTATAGCTAACAACTTCATTAGTATTTTTAACATTAATTTTTTTTGTTATTAGTGATGGTAAATCAACATCTTTATAAATTGTTTTTAACATATTTTTCATGTCATTTGCATCTTTAATTGAACTAACTGTTTTTTTAGAATTTGAGAATATTAGAACAAAAACCATTAAGATGCAAGCAACAGCTATTGTTCCATATACTATTATTTGTTTTTTCATATATTACATCCTTTCAAATTAATTATAACATTTTTATTTAAATAAATAAACCTATTTTTTTAATAGTCCATGATAAGGCATTGCATTTTTTAAAAGAAAATATTTACTAGGAATACAAACAAGTTCTAAATCACCAGCATATTCGTAGCATGAACTTCCAAAATTCATTTTAAAATTATTTAAGCCCTTGTATTTTTCTTCTTTTAAAGATGTCATACCACCTAAATTTAAATATTTATAATCTTTGTAATAATTTAAAGCTTCCCATATTAATAAATGTTTAGCATTATATCTTTTATATTTCTTATCAAAACCATCCATTATCATATAAGCTTCTTCACTTTCTTTAATAAATAGGGCAGAAGCAATTACAATACCATCAGGATTACTTTGAACCATTTTAGTTGCATTCGCTAATTGGTTATGATATTTTCCAAGTAAACTATCAGCTTCAATTTTTAAAGCAGTAAGTCTAGTAGAAGGACTTTCATTAACAGCTCTATCTATTTCAGCACATATTTTTTCTTGTCTAACATAAAGTGCTCTGAATTTATCAAGCAATCTCTTACAATCTAATTTTGCATAAAATAAATCACTTTTTTTATTTTGACTAAAAAAGTAATATAAATATCTAAAATATAATAAATCACGAGGATATTTTTTTTCTGTTTGTAAATATAAATATTCTAAATCATCATAAGTTCCTTTATGTATTTCAACACCATTATCAATTGCACTTCTAATTTTAGTTCGGTATTCCTTTTTAATATTACTAAACATTTCTTCTTTACTTTTTATCTCAACAATAGCTTCAAATCTAGGCTTAAAACTTTCAAAAAAATCATTGTATCCCATATGAGAATATTTTAATTTGCCCAAATTCGCACATATTTCTTTATAATTACTATTAGCATTCCCATTTATTTCTCTTATAATACGAGGATTTAATTTAATTGCAACAATACCGTTTTTTTTACAATATTTTTTTATCTCAACTGTAAATTTATTAACAAGTTCAAAATTGTTATAATCAATAACAAAACCTCTAGGAGCAAAAGCATAGGTAAAACCAATTTTTTTACTAATAAGTAATATAGTTGAACCAATAATATTTCCATTCTCATCAAGTCCAAGTACTTTAATATCAAACCCTTGTTTTTCCATTGTTCTAGCATATTCTTCAGTTTGGTATAAAGAGTGAGGTATAGTACTTAAAAACTTGTCTAATTCATCTTTACTAATTTCTCTAATCTGCATTTTATTCACCATTTAAATTATAAAGTATTTTTAAAAAAAAGTCTACAAAAAAATACTCAAAAGAGCATTAAAAAAGTACAGCGTGTTGATAACCTATACATACATACAATTAATAAAGATTTATTTTTGGTTTGCTGTACTAATTAATTATACCACATCTTATAAGAATATTGCAATAAAAAAAAATTCCCAATTTTTGCTAATTTTTCATATTGACATATTTATTTTTTTAGTGTATAAATTAATGGGAGGCGAAGAAGATGGCGAAAAACTTAGTAATTGTAGAATCACCAAGTAAATCAAAAACAATTGAAAAATATTTGGGCAAAGATTATCATGTTGTATCTAGTAAAGGCCATATAAGGGATTTATCAACCAAAGGAAAATATGGTTTAGGTGTAGATACAGAAAATAATTTTAAGCCCGATTATACATATATAACAGGAAAGAAAAAGATCGTAAAAGAATTAAATGAGGATGTCAAAAAAGTAGACAATGTTTATCTAGCAACCGACCCCGATCGTGAAGGGGAAGCAATAAGTTGGCATTTAAAAGAATGTTTGGATTTAGACAATAAAAATTATAAAAGAATTGTATTTAATGAAATAACTAAAAATGCTATATTAGATTCATTTAATCATGCTAGAGATATTGATATGAATTTAGTTAATTCACAAGAAACTAGAAGAATATTAGATAGAATAATAGGATTCCGTTTAAGTAAACTAATGCAAGCTAAAACAAGTGGATCATCAGCAGGTAGGGTTCAATCTGTTGCTTTAAAACTAATTGTAGATAAAGAGAGAGAAATTGAAAAATTTAAAGAAGAAGAATATTGGACTATAAAAGCTATATTCCCTAATTTTTTTGCTGATCTAGATAATTATTTAGGTAAAGAAATAAAAATTAGTACTGAAGAAGAAGCTAATAATATTTTAAAAAAATTAAATAAAGACTTTAAAATTGATTCAGTTACCGAAAAAGAAAAATCAAGAAATTCTAAAGTCCCATTTATTACATCAACATTACAGCAAGAAGCATCTAATAAACTTGGTATGACTGCTAAAAAAACAATGAGTGTTGCTCAAAAACTATACGAAGGAATTGATTTGCCTGGAGAAACAGTGGGTTTAATCACTTATATGCGTACTGATTCAATCCGTTTATCAAATGATTTCATAAGTGATACTTACCAGTTTATAAGAAATAAATATGGTGAAGAATATTTAGGAAGTGTAAAAGTATCTAAAAAAACAGAAAATGTCCAAGATGCTCATGAAGCTATTAGACCAACTAGTATTAATAGAATACCTGAAGAAATAAAAGAATATCTAACACCAGATGAATATAAATTATATAGAATTATTTATTATAGAGCTTTAGCTTCATTAATGAAAAATGCAAAATATTTGCAAACAACAATTAATTTATTAAACAATGATTATGGATTTAAAGCAACTGGTAGTGTTATAACATTTGATGGCTATTTAAAGATATATAAAGATTATGAAGAGATAGGAGATGTAGTATTACCAAACTTAAAAGATTATAAAAGTAATATTATATTATCTGAAAATATTGAAAAAGAACAACATTTTACTAAACCACCAGCTAGATATACTGAAGCTAAATTAATTAAGGAAATGGAAGAGTTAGGTATTGGTAGACCAAGTACTTATGCTAAAATAATAGACACTATAAAAGAGCGAGGATATGTAAATATTCAAGATAAAAAATTTATTCCAACTGAAATAGGTATTGAAATAACCGATAAATTGCAAGAATTCTTTAGTCATTTAATAAATGTTAAGTATACAGCAAGTATGGAAACTAATTTAGATGAAATAGCCGAAGGTAAAAAATCATGGGTTCAAACATTAAAAGAATTCTATGATGATTTTGAACCATATGTCTTAAATGCTTTTAAAGAGATGCCTAAAAAAGAAGCTGAAGAAACCGGTGAAATGTGTCCAGAATGTAATAGTCCTTTAGTATATAGAAAAGGAAAATATGGTAAATTTATTGCTTGTAGTAATTATCCAAAATGTAAATATATAAAACAAGAAGAAAAAGCTACTGAAGAAATATGTGATTGCCCTAATTGTTCTGGCAAAATAGTTAAAAAAAGAAGCAAAAAAGGTAAAATATTTTATGGATGTTCTAATTATCCAGAATGTAAAACAGCATATTGGGATATGCCAACTGGCGAAAAGTGTCCTAAATGTGGTAAATTATTGTTAATCAAGAATAAAAAAACTCACTGTTCTGAGTGTGATTATATCAAGGACTAATTTATTAGTTCTTTTTCTGTTATAGTTTGACATTCAACTATAAAAATGGTATATTATATAACGTTTGGAGGAATATATATGAATATAAATATAATATCAATAATGGATAGCACAACCAAAGAAATTTACACATTTACATATTTTGATGATATTGAGTATGTTGAAGAAATGGCTAACCTAATATATGAACACAATGCTTTAGCAGCTATAACAACTATAAGAGAATTTGCTAGAAGAAAAAAAGAATTTTATAAAAAAGCATATTTTAATTATATGAAAAAAGTTGAAGCAGATAAAAGTTTAGGAATAGTTGATAGATTACACACTAAAAGTGGTGCTAAAATAGATGTAATGATATATGATGAACCTTATGAGTTATTTGAAAAATATAAAACAGCTTGGGGTATAGAATTAGACGAAAATATGAAGAAAAATATTTTAGAAAATTTTAAAAGTATGGTTGATACAGTTATTACTGATGAAATACTAAATCCTGATAAAAATGTAAAAAGATTGAGGACAAAAAAATAATAATAATTTTTTACTAAAAAATTTAATGGCATTCATTTCTTCATTACTATTTGGGTCTAAATAAATATAGTGAGAGAAAAGAATGATTAGAAATATGAATCAAATATCTGAATATAATAAAACAACTTTTGAGGGTATTAAACATACTAATGAACATGGAAATGAATATTGGTGTGCTAGGAAATTACAAGTTGCTCTTGAGCATAAAGAATGGAGAAAGTTTTTTAGAGTAATAGAAAAGGCAAAAGAAGCATGTAACAATAGTAAATTTAAAGTATCGGACCATTTTGCCCAAGCCGACAAAATGGTGAAAATAGGTTCTGATGCTAAAAGAAAAAATTTGAGATATCGTGAAGATCTAACAGCTAATCTTTTTAGAATAATGCAAACT
>CAKPJE010000042.1 GCA_934162555.1 uncultured Bacilli bacterium
ATATTTCATTTAATATTTCATCACCATCTTCGTATTTTAGCGCTAGTAAATCATAATAATTTAATATCGGTGTTTCTAATGGCATATAACCATATTTTTCAAAATTTGTTTTTAGGGTATCAATTATTTTATTTCTAATTATTTGTTCTTTTGGTAAAAAATCTTCTGTCCCTTTTAAATTTTTTAATTCCATATTGTCCTCCTTCAATTTAATTTTTTTATTTTTTGGGTTCTTGCCCAATGGTCTTTTATTACATTTTGCTCTAATAATTTTATTATTAATTTATCGTTTTTATTATTCATATCTAGGTTTTGTTTAATTAGTTCAGTTATACATAACATTCTTCCTAATTGGATGATTTTATTTTGGTATATTTCCTCATAGTTTTGATTACTTTTATATTCTGGATAAAAGTATGAATATACTAAATTATAGGATGTTATTATTTTATAGATGTTTTCTATGTTTTGGTTTTCTAATTCTTCTTCTAGTAGTTCTAAATAGCTATTATATAAATCTTCATAGTCTATGATTAGTTCTTCATCTAGGCCAAATAAAGCTAGGGCTTCTTCAAGCATAATATCACCTTTACCTATATTTATTATATCATATTTTGTGGATAGTTCAAAAAAAAAGTAGATTTTTGGTTCTACTTTTGACATTTTGGACAGTAATATGTTGTTCTTCCACCTATTTTTTCGATTTTTAATGGTGAATTACATGTTTTACATTCTTTTTGACTATGGACTAATAGATCTTGTTGAAATCTACCGTGTACGCCTTCACTTGATGTATAGGTTCTAATGGTTGTTCCACCTTTTTTAATTGCGGCTTCTAATACATGTCTTGTATTTATTATTATGTTTTTTAATTCTTCGTTTGTTAATTCATTTGGTTTTTTATAGGGGTTTATTTTTGATAAGAATAGTATTTCATCGGCATAGATGTTTCCTATTCCAACGATTATGCTTTGGTCTAATAGAACTTCTTTTATGGGTTTTTTGATTTTTTTATATTTTTCTTTTAGGTAGTCTTCATTTAAATTACTATTCCATGGTTCAAGTCCTAGTTCATTTAGTGGTTTTTTATTATATATTTCATCTTTTTTGTATAGATACATTCTTCCAAATTTTCGGGTGTCTTGATATCTTAGGTTAAAGTTTTCAAAATAAAATATTATGTGTTCATGTTTATTTATTTCTTCATTAGATTTAATATTATATTTTCCTTCCATTCTTAAATGACTTAATAGGTAGTAATCATTTAATTCAAATAAAAGCCATTTCCCTCTTCTTTTGATGTCAATGATTGTTTGGTTAATTATTTGTTTTTTAAATTCTTGGACACTTGGGTATTCAATTATTTGCGGATATAATACTTTAATTCCAATAATTTTTTGGTTTAATATTTTTCTTTTTAGTGTTTCTTTTACTGTTTCAACTTCTGGTAATTCTGGCATATTTTACTTCTCCATCTATTATTTTTTTGACATTTTCTTTTAGTTTTTGGTTTACATTTGTAAAATAAATGTCAATTTTTGCATTTCCTTTATTTTCTTTTAGTTCTATTATTTTCCCCATGTTTATTGTTTCGTTTTTTAGATATTTTTTTATTAAGGGAAAATGGGTACATGCGAGTACTATTATATCATCATTTGGTACTTTTTCTAGTATTTTTTGTTTATTTATTTCATTATTTTCTATCATTGGTACAAATTCCGGACATGCTACTTCTGTACAGCTGTATTTTAAATTTTTTTTGAATATGTGTGAGTTTATGGTTGCTGCGGTCGCAAATATTGTTGCTCTTTTTTTTATTTGTTCATTTATGTATTTTATTGTTGGTGAGATTATGTCTATTATTTTTGTACTTGTTTTTATGTATGGTAAGATGTTTGATGATAGTGTCCCACATGCTATTATTATTAGGTCAACATTTTTATTTTCTAAGAAATTTATTAGATTTTGACCTAATTGGATTAATTCTTGTTTATTTTTGTTTCCATATGGGACATTTTTATTATCGCCAATATAGATATAGTCATTGTTTGGATATTTAGTTTTTAATTCTTTTAATACGGTTAATCCGCCTAATCCTGAATCACATAGTCCTACTCTCATTGTTCCTCCTATTTTAAAAGCAGGTTATTCCTGCTTAAACGACTTTTACAACCCTTACTAATTCTTTAGTTATATTTGGGTGTTCTATTTTATATACTATGCGGTATGTCCCAGGAATATTAATGTCAACGTTTCCTGTTACTGTTATATAATTTTCTGGTTCATTTTCACCTGGTAAGATGATTACATAGCCGTCTTCATAATATTTGTTGCCTTGTTTTATTGTTACTTCTTTTTCTCCTAGTAGAGCAAATATTATTTCCGATTTATCTATTACGGTTATTGTTCTTGTTTTCATTAGGGTTGTACTTCCTAAATTTAGTTTATATGTTATTTCATATATTCCTGTTTCGTTTGTGTTTACACTTCCTACTGTTGTTACTCTGCTTGATATATCGGTTCCGTATTCATTTTTGGCTTCAAATCCTGGTTCAACGTATTCCTGTCCTAGGTATAATACCATTGATGTTGTGCCATTTAAACTAAATACAAAATTTCCTTTTGGTTTTTTTGTTAGTTTACTTTGGATATAATTATTACCCATTATTACTAATAAGACACCTACTATGACTAATACAATTGTTGATAATGCTTTTCCTAATGGTTTCTTTTCTCCTGTTGCTGTATTCCTTAATCCTATATTTTCTAAAAATAAATCAAATTTTTTCATAAACACCTCATTTATTGTAATATAATTATATCATTTTAAAACTAACTAGTAAACTAGTTAGTTAAATATTATAAACTTTTTGGTTTGATAAAATTATCTTGTAATATCATTTGATAATTTTTGTTATCTGCTCGTTATTAATTTCTTTTTACACGTAAACTATAAGTGCCTTAAATCTCAAAAACTTGAGTTTATTTTTTAGGCATTATTTTTTCTTTTCCACCCATATATGGTCTTAATACTTCAGGAATGCTTATACTTCCATCTTTATTGTAATTGTTTTCAAGGAATGCAATTAAAGCTCTAGTAGATGCTAAAACAGTATTATTTAAAGTATGAACTAGATAATTACCATTTTCTCCTTTGGCTCTTATACCTAATCTTCTTGCTTGGGCATCACCTAAATTAGAACAACTACAAACTTCAAAGTATTTTTGTTGTCTAGGACTCCATGCTTCAATATCACATGATTTAACTTTTAAATCAGCTAAATCACCACTACAACACTCTAATGTTCTAACAGGAATATTTAAACTTCTAAATAATTCAACACTATAAGACCACATCTTATTATACCAATCCATTGATTCTTCTGGTTTACATAAAACAATCATTTCTTGTTTTTCAAATTGATGTACTCTATATATACCTCTTTCTTCTATTCCATGAGCTCCAACTTCTTTTCTAAAGCAAGGAGAATAAGAAGTCATTGTAATTGGTAATTCTGTTTCTTTTATTAGTTCACCCTTAAATTTACCAATCATAGAGTGTTCACTTGTACCAATTAAGTATAAATCTTCTCCCTCTATTTTATACATCATTGCATCCATTTCAGCAAAACTCATAACACCATTAACAACATCACTTCTTATCATAAATGGAGGAATACAATATGTAAATCCTTTATCTATCATGAAATCTCTAGCATATGATAACATAGCACTTGAAAGTCTAGCAGCATCACCCATTAAATAATAAAATCCATTACCACTAGTTCTTCCTGCTGCTTCTTTATCAAGTCCATTAAATGACTCTAATATATCTGCATGATATGGTATTTCATAATTTGGTACTACTGGTTCTCCAAATTTTTCTATTTCAACATTTTCACTATCATCTTTACCAATTGGTACGGAATCATCGATAATATTTGGTATTACCATCATTCTTTTTTTTAATTCAGCATTTAAATTTTCTTCTTCAGTTTCTATATTTTCTAATTCTTCATTTATTTTTTTTACTTTTTCTTTATTTAAATTTGCTTCTTCAGTCTTTTTTTCTCTAAATAATAGTCCTATTTCATCACTTATTTTATTTCTATTACTTCTTAATTCATCACCTTTTAATTTTAATTCTCTTATTTTTTTGTCAATTTCAACTACTTCATCTACTAATACTAGTTTTTGATCTTGAAATTTTTTTCTTATATTTTCCTTTACTTTTTCTGGATTTTCTCTTACAAATTTTATATCTAACATTTTATTTTTTCCTTTCATTTAATTTGTTTTGTATTTTAATATAATTTGGTCTATATCTTTTTTCTATTCTTGAAAAATCTTTTATGGTTGGATTTTCTAGTCTGGATATGTCCATATTATGTTTTAGATCAGCTAGTTTTACTTCTAGGGCATCTTCATTATCCGAGTTTATAATTCTTTCTATATAATCATTATAATCTTCTTTTGGTTTATTTTTTCTACTTAATATTTCTACTACTTCAGTTATTTCTTTTGGGAAACCTATTTGTTCTAGTTCCTCTTTAGAAATTTTTGCATCTTCTATTGTATCATGTAATAGTGCGATTATTTTTTGATTTTTAGTGTTTACATTGTTCATTATGTATAGTAAATGTTCAATGTATGGTTTTCTTCCTTTGTCTAATTTTCCTGCAAATAAAATATTTACCATTTGCATTGCTTTTTGTTCTAAATTTTCTTCATTTTTTATTGTTTCATATTGGTCATTTAATATTTTTTCTAACATTTTGCCTCCTTAAAAAACATAAAAAAGAATAGTACAAGGAGTCTATAAGACGGTACCATCCTTTTTTTTTACTTAATTTTATAACGGTTTTAACCGGGGTATTTCCACATCCAAGTTAGATTCATACTGTATTATTATCATTTTTCCATCTTCAATGACTTTCTATAAATAAGGGACAGTACTACTATTTCTCTTCATTTGTTTTATTTATCATATCACTTTTAGTTTTATATTTCAAGTTTATTTGCGCATTCATTGATTTTTTTTAGTTGTTTTTTTGAAAATATATTTATGTTATGGCAATCGATTTTTTCGCCTTTCATACATAGTGTTGATAATTTATATTTTACTATTTTGTCTAATTTTATGTAATTGTCTGCTTTATTGAATTTTGCAAAGTTTTCTTCATTTTCATAGAAGTAGATAAATTTTTCTAATTCTTTTAATTCTTTATATTGTTTTAGGTAATCTTTTAATAATTTTAATGATGACAAGGCGGATAAGGTACCTAAAATGTCTTTGTCGGCTATAGCACTTATTGTTGTCATTGTTATTCCATTCATTACATTTTGCATTGTTAAGTCATTATTAAAGCGCATTGGGATATAATTATCCATTTTATTTAGCATTGTTTGTTTTAATTGGTTTAGTAGTTCTTTTTCTCTTTTTGGAGAATATTTTTCTACTTCTTTTACTTTTAATTTATCACCAAATGTATTTTCTACTGTATAGGTTGATTCTAGTTTTTCTCCGTTAATATTTTTATATGATTCTAGTATTGTTTTCATTTGAGTCCTCCTAATTTAATTATACATTGTTTTTATTTTTTTTACTACATTTTTTAAAAGAAAAAAGAACTTTCGTTCTTAATTTGTGGGTGGTCTAGTTATAAGTTTACCTTTAACCCAATTATAGATATCATAACTAAAATTAATTTTTTACTATTCTTCATATACTTCCTCCCTCTATATTTTTTAAACTACTAGAAAGAGGACCAGTATCTATATATTCTCTAGTCCCATAGTTATCAACAAAAATTATATTTTTTCTATTTTTTAGTAATACATGTATGTATGTATTAGAGCTTTCACGTTATCAACATTCCCTTCTACTTCAAGCCATATTTTACTCTCGGTTTATCAATCAAAATATAATTGCTCTCATCAGGCTTGTAACTTGACCAATTTGACCAAGTGCTATCATCAAAACTTTTACAAGATTCAATATTTCTCTCATACTTTGTAACCCATTTGCAATTATTACATGGCGTATTATCAACTGTTTCATAATGATTCAAATAATTACTTTCAGCTTGTTCTTTAGAAGTAATGGTATAATCACTACTTTCCTTAGAACTCCCTTTAGCTTTCCATGAACCAAAAACCTTATTTTGATTTGAACATTCCTTGTATCTATATTCATTTTCTTCATACAACCTAATAGAACAAGATGTAATCTCACTATCATTCTTAACATAAGCAGTTATAATACCGGACGCACTTACATCTTTTTTTCTATTACTTGACCAATTGATACCATCAAACGATATCAATGTACCATAATCAGAATTAACTGTCAACGTTTTTACAGTTTCATAAGAACTTGATGTTTCAAGTTTACACACTAAACTAGTAGGCTCAATCGAATCATCAATTGTATATGGATTATCTTTAGTACCATTTCCACTTACAATTCCTAAATTTGCCTTTAAATATAAAACTGGTCTAACATCCTTTTTACTACCTTCATAAGTATAAGAAATATTACCATCACGAGTTATATACATTGGTATATTTCTAGTTGTATTAATTAACCAAAATTCATTTTTATTATATAACCAATTATTTTGTTTACAAGGATTATTACTAAATAATTTATCCCATGTATTACTACTATCACATACACCAGCTTTTAAAAACTCAGTTATTGAAAGTAAACCAATATTTGATGTATTAAACCTTGAATTATTATTTATATATATATTAGAAACTAAATTTTGACTAGAAATATCACCATAATAAAATATTCCATTTGTAGTTATATTACTTTCTAATTTGTCATAATAATTAATTAAATATTCTCTAACGTTTGAGGATGTCCAACTATTTCCATTATATACTTCATTTGATAAAGAATCATCCTTTATTATTTTTACTTTATTATCATTTTCAATAGAAATTATCCTATATAAATCATTATTAAACTTAATATAATTATTTGGATTAGAACCAACAAATATACACTTGTCATCATCTTTAACTAAACCATCCTCATTAGGAATAGATGATATACTATTATCGCATTTAATATTTTTATAAGTAGTTAAAGATATAGATTTATTAGTTTTATTATCAGCATTATCAACAATTTCAATATCAAGTTTATTCTGTCCAAAATTATCTGGCTTATAGATTTTATTAGATGATGAATAAATACCTTTAATACCACTTAAATTATCCTTAGCATTTATGATATCAATTAAATTATATGTTGGACCAAAAAGTACTTTTTTACTAGAAACATAAGTTGGACTTTGAGTGTCCAAGTAAACATCTATTTTTTCCATATGAATATTATTATCATTAGTTTTATAATAAGCATATACTCTTTGATTATCATTTTCTAAAGTCCAATTCATGCTTTCAGTATAAGGAATCCACTTTTCACATATTGAACTATTTGATACACATATCTCAGAAGTATTTACTCCTTTTAACTTTAAAACTATTTCCTTTTTATTAGTATATTTATTTGTATCAATATAATAATTCTCATCTGCAAAATCTGATTTAACAATGACATTTATTTTTTTTATAGCTTCATTTTGATCTTCATCAATAGCTCTATAAACAAGTTCATAATTACCAACTTTATATGTATCAACATTATTATCAACACTATTTGTTATATTTGAATTACTATTATCAGTAATAATAGCGCTTGGTTCAACAAAATTATCATATTTTTTTAATGTTATTGTATTAGTATTACTGTCATAGTCATAATTTCTTAAATCTATATCAATTGTTGGTGCAGTTGTATCTTTTATAATTAAATATTTAGTTTTAATTTCATTATTATCTAGAATATAAATAAGTTCATAAGTTGTTTTTTTATTTTTATATATTCTAGTAACTTCATTTCCATTTTCTTTAATAATTATTTTTCTTATGTCATCACTTTCAACTGGTATATCTAAAGAAATAGTACTACTTGTATCTAGTTCTACATATGTATATATATTTTCACTTGAACATGTTTTTAAATTGTATTTACCAAGTTCAAAATGATATTCATTGTTTTCATATTTAACTATAGAATCATTAGGTATAGGCTCTTTTGTTAAAGGATTAATTAAAGTACCTATGTAATCATTTGCTTCAAGTTCACATAAAGAAATACTTATATCCCCATTTATTTTATTTTCTTTTACCCATATTTTGGCAGCATCAATAATTAAATTTATTTGATTTTTATTTTTTTCTTCATCAGTTGTCTTTTTTTGATTGCTAAAATATGTATATAATCCTGTGAACAATAATCCGATTCCTATTATAATTGTTATTACTACTGGTAATGTTATTCCTCTTCTATTCATATTATCACTCTAATAAGATTATACTATTTTTATAACTTTTAGTAAAGTTTTTTCCATAATTATAGAAGAAATATTATATTTGTGCTTGACAATGATTAATTAATTATGCTATAATCAATTCGTTGTCATGGGGAATTAGCTCAGTTGGTAGAGCATCTGCCCTGCACGCAGAGGGTCAAGGGTTCGAGTCCCTCATTCTCCACCATATATGATGATAAAAGTCTTATAATTTAAGGCTTTTTTTAATGCAAAAAGTAAGCTATTGCTTACTTTTGTTTTAAATATTTTTTTATATCTTTTAAACTAAACTTACTTCCATAATTTAAAATAGCATTTGAATAAACTTTTATAGATGCATAACCTATAAGAATGCATGTTATAATTAATATTATAATTGAACCAATAAATTCAGGAATACTTACAACATTTAAAAGCACTCTAGATGGCATACTAAATGCTGCTGAAAATGGGAATAAACTAGCAAATTTGCTTAATGAACTACTTGGATTCATCATTGCAAAGTATGCAAGATAAAATGCAAATACTGATATCATTGAAACTGGTGAATTGGCATTTTGGATATCTTCGGGTTTTTGAACTAAAGAACCAGTTAGTGCGAATATCAAAGCATATAGAGCATAGCCTAAAATAAAATATATAATAACTGTAATCCAAACAAGTGGTGTAATTGAACTAAAATTAATAAATCCTTCTAACATATTTTTTGGTAAAAATGTTTTACCAGATAATACAAGTGCAATCAAAAGATATAGAAGTTGTAATAGACCAACAACACCAACACCAAGTGTTTTTCCTAAAACTATATAT
>CAKPJE010000043.1 GCA_934162555.1 uncultured Bacilli bacterium
ACTTTGGATACTTCTTATAAAAGGGTAAATGATAGTGAAGAAATTGCTAGAATAGATGATTATATAGATTCTTATACTGTTAAGAAAAAGGTTTTGTAAAGGTAATGCTTTAATGCGTTACTTTTTTCATGTTATTATAGTTATTACAACACCACGTTCTGTAAAAACTCTTAGTGCTATTCTTGACATACTCATAAAATATTGTACTTACCTTTGTCTTTTCTTTCATTTTATCAAATGATTCTTCTAATAAGCCTATTCTTTTATTATTTTTTAAAATCATTTCATTTATATATTTTTGTTCTATTAAACTACTATTTATATATTTTCTCATCTCAACAAAAGCTCTCGTTATTTTAACATTAATTTCAGTTGCAATCCTGCTTTTTAAAAGACCAGAAAGCATCATAATTCCCTGTTCTGTTAAAACATAAGGAAGATACTTAATGTGCATTCCACTAGAATTATCTTTTTTGTTTAAGGTCACAAATTGTGACCTTAAACATATATTATTTTTTTCTTGTGTAAATTCCTTGTTCCGTAAATACATATGGATTTTTTCTGACACCACCATAACCATTTAATCTTGAAGTTTCATTTTGAAACTTCAAGATTAAATACTCATCTTTATTTAATTGAAAATAAAAATCATTAGGAAATCTATTTATGTTTCTTTTTACTGCCAAATTAATTGTCTTTGTCCCATTCTTACATTGATAAAGTTTTGCTAATTCACTATCTAACATTACTTGTTTTCCCCTTATTTCATATATCATATCTTCTATCTTTCTATCATCAATTATTATTTCATTCATTTATTTTCCTCCTTCATATATTTTAATAAGACCTTTCACAATTCTCCTTATTAAAATATTTTATTTACCTTTGTCTTTTCTTTCATTTTATCAAATGATTCTTCTAATTTTTAACATTCTCTTTTCATGATTTAAAACAATTGAGCTAAGTGAAAACATAAGAATTTTCCCTCCATGACTTTTTAAATTTGAAGTCCCAAATTGGGACTTCAAGTTATTATATTCTGCTCCTGATAATCGAAACATATACCTGAATTTATTTATATGTTGTTTTGGTGCCATTTGAATACTCACATAAAATAGCAAAATCACTATCCAACATTACCTTTTTTTCTATATGATTTGCGGTTTCATTTTGAAACCGCAATATTTTTATATCCTCAGCACTAATTTGAAAATAAGAATCATTAGGAAATATATTTTATCCTCCATATATACTATACGACAAAAAAATCAAAAATCCTTCAAAAAAGGTAATACTTTATAACCTTACAGGGTTAAATTCAAGTATTACCTTTATTTTACTTTCTCTATATTTATTATTTATATATTTTATTTTCTCATATATACTTTTATATTCCTTATATTTAATAATTATTTGAACACAATATATATTATTTATTTTAGGAATTAAAGCAGCTGATGGACCAAGAACTGTTATATCATTTTGTTTTAAATAATTAACTATCTTTTCTCCCTCATTAAAACAATTATCAATATTTTTATCCATTATTTTAATCAATAAAATATCACAATAAGGAGGATAATTTAATTTTTTTCTCATCTGCATTTCAATATCATAAAAACTCTTATAATCATTTGCAGCAGCTAAACGAATACTATAATGATCAATATTAAATCCTTGGATAATAACTTCACCCTTTTTAGAACTTCTACCCGATCTACCAGAAACTTGATTTAAAAGTTCAAACGTTCTCTCTCCACTTCTAAAATCAGGAATATTTAATGAAGCATCACCATTTATAACACCAACCAAAGTTACATTATTAAAATCTAATCCCTTTGCTATCATTTGAGTCCCAATCAAAATATCATAATCATGATTTGCAAACGATTCAATTATTTTCTCATGAGAACCTTTTTTACTAGTCGTATCAACATCCATCCTAATTACCCTAGCATTAAACATTTCTTTTACAGTTTCTTCTAATTTCTCCGTACCAAACCCAAATGATTTAAGACTCTTTGATTTACATTTAGGACATATAGAAGCTATATTTTCCTCATAATTACAATAGTGACATTTTAATTTATTATTTGTTTTATGTAAAACGAGGGGAATATCACAGTTAGGACATTTAATAGTTTCAGCACATTCAGAACAAACTAAACTAGTTGTATAACCTCTCCTATTAAGCAGAATAATTATTTGCTCATTTTTAATTAGTCTTTCAATTATTTTATTTTTTAAAGTACTAGATATAATACGATTACCCTTTTTAAACTCTTCACACATATCAACCAATTCAACCACTGGCATTTGCTTATTAACTCTATTTTTAAGTTCTATTAATTCATAAATTTTTAATTTTGCTCTTGTATAACTTTCAATCGAAGGAGTTGCACTCCCTAGTACAACCTTGGCATTATGAGTTTTCCCTCTTTTTAAAGCAATATCAATTGCATTATAAGTTGGCATATTTTCTTGATGATAAGAACTAGAATGTTCCTCATCAACTACAATTAAACCTATATTAGTAAGAGGTGCGAATATAGCACTTCTTGCACCAACAACAATACTTACCTTTTTATTTACTATTTTGCGCCACTCATCATATTTTTCGCCATCAGAAAGTCTACTATGTAAGATTGCTACATTACCCTTAAATCTTGACTTAAATATACTTGTTAATTGAGGAGTTAAACTTATCTCTGGTACTAGTACTATTACTTCTTTTTTTTCTTGCAAAATTTCATCTATTATATGCATATAAACTTCTGTTTTACCAGATCCCGTTACTCCGTGCAAAAGAAATGGTTTAAACCCTTTAGCACTCGTTACTATATCAACGGCTTTTTGTTGTTCCTCATTTAAAATAACTTTTTGATACTCTTTTATTTCCTTATCTTTTAATCTACTTATTTCCTCTTCTACTTCTTTTAAAATACCTTTTTTAATTAAATCTTTGGTTATATACATTGAAATATTATTTAATTCTTTCTTTAAAACTTTACCATTTTTTTTAACTAAATCATATATTTCTTTTCTTTTACCTTCTAATTTTACATCTTCATTAACTTTTACATATGTTTCATATTTAATATTAACTTTGGTACCATTTTGGGCTTTCAAAGCTTTAGGAAGCATTGTTTGATAACTACTAGATAATGTACATAGTGTTTTTTTACAAATATATTTTCCAAGTTCTAGCATTTCATCATTTAAAACAGGTTCTTCATCTACTAGCGCGATGATATCTTTTGTATCATAATCTGGTTTATTATCATTTATTTCAACAACAAAACCTTCTAAATGCATTTTACCAAATGGTACAAGGACTCTTTCACCTATTTTAACATCTAAATTACTAGGAATTTTATATGTAAATATTTTATCTACACATTTATTTGTTAATTCTACTACTACACCTGCATACATAAAAAGCCTCCTTTAATGTAATTAAATTATACACTTTGAAAAAAATTAAAACAAGTAAAAAAGTATATTTCTATACTTTTAGTTTTTTATCTTTTTTCTCTAAATTGAATTCAATTAGATTTACAATTGTATTAATCATTGCTTTACTATCTAAACTTTCATTTATTTCTTCTGGTTTATAACTAGGATATATTTGCACAAGTACCTTTTTTAAGATTGTAGATACAGGTACATTTCTAAATTCTTCATTATTTTTTATCATTTTTTCAATAATATTAACTACTTTCTGACGATCACGATTATTGTTAAGGTATAGTTCTACCAAAAAGCTTAAAAAATCTTCTGATGTTTTATATTGTTCTTCTTTTGCCATAGAAATTTCATCAGCATAGATAGAATTTACAAACATTTCAATCTTATCAGGAAGACTTACATTTTTTGAAACTTTTGCATCTATTATTTTAGCAACATCTTCACTAGTTAATTTGGACTCTAAATTATACCTATAATCAAATTTCCCCTCGCCTCTTGTAAATCCAAGAGCATTATTTCTTGTTATATATTTGTATATTGCACTATAGACTTGTTCTATTCCGTATTTTTTTCTAGTTGCTTCCATTGCTTCTAATAATGGTTTACTTGATTTTTCTGGTTTTATATCATAATCACATATTTCATTAATAGTAATACCAGATTTTACTTTTGATGCAATTTCACAGATCATTTTTTCATCACATTCAGGCATCCTTGCACTAATTTGCTTCAAATAATTACTATAGCTATTTGCATTTAAAACCATTCCTTTGTTTAAACATCCAGCAAGTATTTGAGATAGAAAATAATTATAAGATTCATCGCCATCTCTAGTAACACCAATCCCATTAAAATTTGCTGTAAGTGGGTTTAAAAATCCTAACTCTTTTTTTATTTCATCATCATTAATAATAAAGTCAATTATTTTTTGGACATTTTCTTTTGGTGTTCTTATTACTAAATCATCATTTCTAATTTCTTCTGATACTTTTGATGAATGAGCAATATTATTTGCACGCATATATTCAAATATTCTAGTAATATTTCTATCTAAATTATGTTTTTTTAATGGGACATATAATTTTATGGCTTTTTGAACATTAAACATACCACTTCCGAAATAACAAAAGTAATGTTCTTTTGAAGCAAAAACATCTATTCCTGGTCTTGTTTTAAACCTGTCATCCCATATATTAAATAGTGGTCTAATATTTTTTTCTGTCTCCATTACTCCATAATTAATTAAAAGTGTATAAACCATATCGGTATCAATTATAAATTCCGAATTTCTTTCTTTATTATAGCTATATAATTGATTAAGATATGTAAAAAAAGCATCCATATATTCTTTATTAGGCATATTCTTTTAATTCCTCCAAAACTTCACTTAAATCGATAGTATCTTCTAAATCTATACCATCATTAGTTTCAATTTCATCTTCAGTAATTACTTTAATTTCCTTACCGTCTAAATCATACATAACTATCACCATATTCATGGTATCACATTTTACACTTTTTTACAATATCTTAAAATACAAAAATTAGGTATCTTTTTTTTTATATAAATTTATAGTATAATATCTTTGGTGAGGTGTATGAATTATCCTAAAGGTATAGTAAAGCCTAAACATGAAATAAGTTATAGTAATAGAGGCATGAATTTAGAAGCTGATTTGAATGCTACTTGTGAGTATTACTTATTAATTGATAAAGCTGTTATATATAAGAAACCAACACCTATTACAATTAGTAAGGTTGATTACTCAAATAAAAATGATGCTGTTATCAAAGAAGGACATTTTAGGATTCCTTCTACAACCGACTATAATGGTATATATAAAGGAAAGTATATTGATTTTGAAGCTAAGGAAACAAAATGTGAAAACTTCCCTCTTAGAAATATTCATGCTCATCAAATTAAACATTTAAGAAATATTGTAAAACATGGTGGGATTGGTTTTTTAATAGTTCGTTTTACTACTAATGGTGAGACTTATTATTTAAAAGCAGAAGATTTATTTGCTTATATTGAAAATAATAGCAAATCCACTATTCCTCATTCATATTTTTCTGATAAAGGATATTTAATTAAGGACAAATATAATCCTAGATGTGATTTTTTACAAATAATTGAATATTTATATTTTGGAGGCAATAATGAAAATTAAAAATTTTTTCAAAAATTTATGGGACAAAATTAGAAAAGCTTATTTTGTTTCCTATGACTTTGTTGTAGAAAACAAAATTTATTTTATTATAGGTTTAAGTGCGATTGTTTTGTTTATCATATTACTGTTTTTTCTAAAATGGTATATTAGTTTGGGAATAGTTTTATTACTGACTATGATAGCAAGTTTTGTGTGTTGGAAGCGAGGTATGTTTGTGAAAAAGAAAAAGGTTAAAACAAAAGCTAATAAAGTTAAAACTACAAAAGTAAAAAAAGTTAAAAACAAAAAAAGTGAACATCTTTATACAAGAATAATAAGATATGTTCTTATATTCTTCTGTTCTTTATTTCTAATTGGTTTAATTGGTGTTGGGGTATTTTTTACTTACATAGTTGTAACAACAGAAAAATTTAATCCTGACAATTTAGTAAAGAGTGAAGCTACGGTTCTTTATGATAAAGAGGGTAAAGAATTTGCCCGTTTATTTCCTTCCGAGGGTAACCGTGAAAAGATTACTTATGATGAACTTTCAGAGGTACTGGTAGATGCTATTATTGCAACTGAGGATTCAAGATTTTTTCAACATAATGGTGTAGATATTCCTAGGTTTGCTAAAGCTACATTTGGTCAACTTTTAGGTAAAGCTGCTGGTGGCGCTTCTACTCTTACAATGCAGATTGCTAAAAACAATATTAATGGGACTGATTCTCATGGTATTAAGGGTATTGTGCGCAAATTCAAAGATGTATATGTATCAGTTTTTCAAATTGAAAAGAATTATACAAAACAACAAATAATTGAATTATATGTTAATGATACTTGTTTAGGTGCTGGTGCTTGTGGTGTTGAACAGGCTTCAAAAACTTATTTTGGCAAACATGCTAAGGACTTAAATTTGGCTGAAGCTTCTTTACTTGCTGGTTTGTTTCAAGCACCTAATGCTTATAATCCTTTTAAAAATCCAGAAGCTGCTAGTGCTAGAAGAAGTACAGTTTTATATTTAATGGAATTACATGGTTATATTACTAATGAAGAAAGAAAACTTGCTGAAGCTATACCGGTTGAGAGTTTACTTGCTGATGCTGGATCAAATGGTTCTGAATATCAAGCATTTATTGATACAGTTGTTGATGAAATTTATAATTTTACAAAAGATGCTGATGGTAAGGGTATTAATCCTTATGTTACTCCTCTTGAAATTTATACAACTATGGATAGAAGCAAACAAGATGCTATGAATAAAATTTTTAATAGCGAAGGTTATAAATGGGAAAATGACAAGGTTCAAGCTGGTAGTGTTGTTCTTGATGTTAATACTGGTGGTATTGTTGCTGTTGCAAATGGTAGAAATATGACTGGTGTATGGAACTTTAATTATGCTACTGATATAAAAAGACAAATTGGTTCAACTGCTAAGCCTTTATATGATTATGGTCCTGGTATTGAATATAATAACTGGTCTACTTATGGTCCTGTTGTTGATGAAGCCCATACTTATTCATCTGGTTCTAATCTTTATAACTGGGATGGTGGATATGATGGTCTTGAAACTCTTAGATCAGCTATTATCAGATCACGTAATGTTCCTGCTTTAAAAGCTTTTCAATCTATTAATAATTCTAAAATTAGAGAATTTGTTACTAATTTAGGTTTAAATCCTGAATATGAAGGTGGTACTTATATTCATGAAGCTCATGCAATTGGCTCTTATGGTAATGGTACTACAAGTGGTGAATCTCCACTTTCAATGGCTGGTGCTTATGCTGCATTTGCAAATGGTGGTTATTATCACACTCCTCATAGTTTTACAAAATTTGTTTATCGTAATACTGATGAAACAGTTGAAAACAAAGTTTCTACTAAAAAAGCTATGAGTACACAAACGGCTTATATGATGACTAGTATATTAAAAGATACTGCTAAATCTTATCCTTATATTAGTTATGTTGGTGGTGAGGTTGCTGCTAAAACTGGTACAACTAACTTTGATGCTCAAACTATGAGAAGATATAAAATGAGTTATAATGCTGTTAATGATTTATGGGTTGCTGGTTATAATCCAAATTATGCTATTGCTTTATGGTATGGTTATCCTGAACTAACAGGTTATGCTGATAATGGTTATTACAATATATTAAGTAGTACACAAAATCATAGATTATGGGCTGCTATTGCGAATAAAATGTTTAGTAAAAATGCTACTTTTAAAATTTCATCTACTGGTGTTGAAACTGTTGCTGTTGAGAAGGAAACTTACCCTGCTAAACTAGCTAGTGAATTTACACCAAAAGATTATATAACTTATGAACTTTTTAAATCTGGTACTGCTCCTACAGAAACTTCTGATAGATTTGCTAGATTAAATGATGTTACTAATTTAAATGTTAGTATAAATAATTTAAAAGCTAGTTTAACTTGGGATGCTATTGCTACTCCAAAATATTTAGATACTGAATTTTTAAAAACTTACTTTGCTAGTGTTTATAAATCAGAAAAAGATCAAGAAAAGTACTTGAATAAGAGAATTGAACAGAATAAATCTAAACTAGGAAATGTTATATACAATATTTATATTAAAAATGAAAAGGGAGAACTTACTAATATTGGTTCTACTACTGGTACTTCATTTGAATACCAGATAAGCGCTGGTACAACATTTGTTGTTAAAGCTGCTTATGAGTTATTTGCTAAGAATTATAATCTTGATAATAGTAGTATTGGAACAGAAATTACAGCTTTCTTTAGTGCTAATTTGATTACTTCTTCTTTAAAGGGTAGTTCTAGTATAAGTATTAATACTGGTGAACAACTTATTGATGATGGTGTTTCAGTTTTTGAAAACGGTTTAGATGTTGATAGCTCTAAATTTACTGTTAGTAAGGTATATTATTTAGCTGAAGATACTAATACTCCTATTACTGATATTAATACAAACAATGTTGGCAAATACAAAATTAAATATGTTGTTTCTTATGGCTCATATAGTAATGTTTTATGGAGAGATGTAGAAATTAAATAGGACTTTGTCCTATTTTTTTAATAAAAAGAAGAATCTTTAAGATTCTTCTTTGTCTAAGTATTTGTCATCTACTTTATCTATTTCTTTGTTTACTTCTTCTTCATCAACTACATCATCCCATGGTTCTTCATCTTCTTCAATAGCTATTTTAACTTTAGTTTCCCCTACTATTTCAACTCCTAATTCTTTTTCAATGTCAAAGCTTATATTGTTAT
>CAKPJE010000044.1 GCA_934162555.1 uncultured Bacilli bacterium
TCTCCAGGATTTATTTTACCTAAATCTATTACCTTATTATTCCATACACTATTATCACTATCTCTTAAAACAAATACAGCATTACCAGTACTACCCTTTATACTTCCATTTACTACTATTCTATAATAAGCAATTGATCCAACTAAAAGTGCTATTACACCTATTATAGATAACATCACTAAAATTAATTTTTTACTATTCTTCATACATTACATCCCTTCCTTAATTTTTTACTACTAAAAAACGGACCAGTATCTATATATTTTCTCATCCCAATAAAGTTATCAACAAAAGCAATATTTTTTTTATTTTTTAGTAATACATGTATGTATGTATGTATTAGTGCTTTCATGTTATCAACATTCTTTCTATTATTTATTACTTTATCAACATTATTAGTATTTCTCTACTTTTTAATTTTAACACATTCCCACATTTATTACAATACCAAAAAATCAAGATTACTCTTGACTTTCTAATTTCTTAATGGCTTCGATAGTTAATCCTGATACTTTAGATATAGTATCATAAGGTATATTTTCCTTTAGCATAAGTCTTACTATTTGTTCTTTTTCTTGTTTAGCACCTTGCTCAATGCCATCATTTGTAGCATTTTCCATCATACTATTTATTACAGACCTCTCGCCCATTTCTTTTTCATAGGCCGTAATAATTTCAGGCTTTCCACACATTTCTTTATACCTCCTAATAAAATTAATGCGGTTTTTATCTGGTACTCTTCCTTTCAGCATCTCATCAAGTTTCTCAAAACTATCTGCTTCAAAAAGGGCAATAAATGCAACCTCATCACTTCTATCCCCATTATAGTACATTTTAGAATATTTATCAATATTGCTAATAATCATTTTGATATTCTCAACAAATATTTCATTACTATCTTCATACATTAATCTTACAACTCTTTTGGCTTTATCATTTATATAAGATTCAGCATTTAAATTAAGTTGGATAATATTATATTTAGGATCCTCTACATCATCTCCTCTAGTTACCCTTATTGTTATAAATTTACCCAAATAATTTAATGACTTATTTAATACATTTTTAAAATAAGTTCTATTGATTTCAATGTTTACAATTAATTCTCCATTTACTTTTAATACAATATCTGTTGTCATATGATATTCTTTAAAATTAGTTACTGGTAATTCATTTTCTAAAAGCTCATAACCATTTACTTTAATATTTAAAACAGCTTCTAAAAATCTCTTAACAATAACTTTATCAGAATGAAAAAAGAATTTAGCTGATAAATCAAATGTTAATGGTATAAATTTCATATACTTCACCTCCTTAAGGAAGTACTATAGCAAATACAGAAATACTTGTAAAATGGGACTTTTCGGGAATTGGAGTCAAAAAAGTTTAAAAAAAAGAAAATTCGCCTTAGACGAATTTCACCCTATTTTAATGATTTTACCCTTGAAAAAAGGAAATTACTACTTTTTTTATTTTTTACTACTTTACATAAAAAGTGTAAAGTAATATTTAAAAACTTAACATAATCCATTCTGGTTTAAATAATAATAGTATACCAACTAATACCATAATTAAGCCACCAACTAAATGAGAGTACTTACCATACTTATTAGAAATACCAGTTATTTTCATTGTTGTCATTGCAATTATAAATATAACAATATCATCTAGCATAAAGAACAAAATATAAATGAGCAAATATATAATATGTTCAAAACCATTTAAATTATTAACGCTTAATATCTCTGTAAAAACAATCGGAAGACCAGCTGAACAAGCAAGTTCAACAACATTAACTGAAATAGCTAAACCAATTGAACCAACTATAGCAAGTAAGAAATTTTTCTCAGAACAAAATTCCTTTACCCTATCCATTATCTTTTTTCTTTTACCATTATCAGTTACATTACAACCAGTAGGAGAAGGTTTAAAATAACTATATAAATTATATAAACCACCAATAACTGCTACTAGTGCTATAATGTTCCTTAAAACAATAATATCACTCATTTTAGAAACAACACTTATCCATGATCCCATAATAAGAAAATATACAGCAGCACTTGTAAATAAAAATGTAAAACCAATTGCCCACATTCTTTTTCTATCTTTCATATTAATCAAAACTGAAAGTAAAAACAATAGAACCCACATTGCACATGGATTAAAGCCATCTACTAAACCAATAATCATTGCAATTAAACCAAGTGATGCTTCTTCTGGCTCAACATAACCTATAAAAGGAACCTTTACTTTACCAGTAATATCAGCACCAACTTTACAATTCTCAGTACCATTTATAACATCTTCAACTATACTACAATAATCATTTTGACGATTTTTTTTAACCAATGAAATAAATTGTTCCTCTATAGTACTACTCCAACCAACTAATCTTTGATTACCTATAACTATATATGGTACCCCCGCCTTTTTATCATTAAAACGCTCATATAATTTACTTAGTAGTTCACTATTTTCTTTACTATACCAAGTTTCATATGATATTACCTCAAAATTATATTTATCCTTATTTTTGCTTGCAAATCTCTCAAATTCAGCACAATGTGGACAACCATTTCCATAAAATAAATAAACTTTTGCTGTTTTGGCACTTACATTAATAAGTAAAAAAAAGCTAAATACAAATAAAATCAACTTCTTCATAAATACTTCCTATTCAAATAAATTTAGTACTAAAGATATATATTTTTTTAAATACGAAAATATTATTTTCTTTTCATTATTATCTATTCTTAATGTTCCTTCAGTATCTTTAGTACAATTCTCTTCTTTTACAATATCACAATATTTATATTCCTTATTTTTATTAACCAAGTCAACAAATTCTCTTGTTTTTGTTTCATTCCAGCCAATTATTCTTTTGTTTCCAATCACAATATAAGGAACACCATATTTTTGATCATTAAACTTTTGAGCAACATTATTTAATAAATTTTTATTTCCTTTGTTATACCAAACTTCATATTTTGTTACTTCAAAGCCATATTTTTCCATGTTGTTTTCTACAAACTCTTCAAAATGAGTACAGTGGGGACATCCATCTCCATAAAATAAATATACATTTACTTTGGCATTTACATTAATAAATATAAAGAAACATAAAATAAATATTAACTTTTTCATACGCTCTCCAAATAATTTTCTATTTCTTTCATTTTAACTTCACCAATAAATCTTTTATCATTTATTATTAATACTGGTAATATATTTCCAACATTATATTCTTTTATATCATCTGTATCATAATCTAATTTTGTTACATCTAAATTATATTTTTCATATATTTTTTCATATATTGGTCGCATTACTAAACAGCTAGGACACCATATAGCAGTTATTTCAATTACTTTCATTTAACTTCAACTCCTAATAAACCCGATAATATAATTAAATCATCTTTTGATATAACACATCCTTTAATATTTTCTAAATTTATATTAATTCCATTTATGTTATTATCAATTAATGAGATATTTTTCATACTATCATTTATATTTATTTTTTCCATATTGTTATTATTAAATATATAACTTTTTTTATTTAATTTATTATTATATAGTGTTCCTTCTATTAGAGTACACTTATTAAAACAAACATTATTTATATTTGAATCACTTATAATTATAAAATCCATTTTACAAGAATCAAATAAAACATTTTTTAGTAAACTGTCATTTATTACTGTTCCAACAAATTTGCACTCAATAAATTTACAATTTATAAAACCTATATCTTCTATATTTATATTTGAAAAATCAGAACATTTGAATATACAGTTATCATATACTGTTTTATTTAGATCATTAAATTTAATATTTTCAAATGTTTCATTTTCCATATTCTTCTAATACCTCATCAAAACATTTTATAAAGTATTTTACTTCATCCATTGTTGTTAGATATGATAAGCTAATTCTTATACTGTGTTTAGCTTTTTCTATATCTTTAGTTACTGCATATACACTTGTACTTGTATCACCTGTTGAACAAGCGCTTTGGGTTGATATAAAGATATCATATTTTTCTAAAGCGTGTAATACTGTTTCTGGCTTTATGTTTAAAACACTTAAATTAAGTATATGAGGTATTGAAGAAGTGGTGCTATTAATTTCACATTTTAGATTGTTTTTTAGATAATTATTTAATTCTAAAACGTGTTTATATTTTTCATCAATATCATTATATATTAGTCTTAATGCTTTTGAAAAGGAAACGATAAGTGCGGCTGATGGTGTACCACTTCTGTATACGCTTGTACTTTTTCCACCATGTATTAAATTATCTATTACTATTCCTTTTTTTAGGTATAATGCACCTATTCCTTTTAAACCATATATTTTGTGTGCTGTAAAGGATGCTAGATCAATATTTTCAAATGATACTTTTATTTTGCCAATTGATTGTGTCATGTCAACATGAAAATAGGCTTTGCTGTTTTCATGAACAATTTTACCTATTTCATTTACATTTTGTTTTATTCCTAGTTCACTATTAACATGACTTATTGTAACTAATATAACATCATCTGTTAGTTTGTTTTTCAAATCATTTATATCTATTTCGCCATTTTCATTTAATTCTATAAAATCTAATGTGAAACCATTTTTTTGTAAATATCCTAATGCACCATATATACTAGAGTGTTCTAGTTTTGTTGTTAGTATTTTTTTACCTCTATTTTGATATTTAAAACATATACCTTTTAAAGCTGTGTTATTGCTTTCTGATGCTCCACTTGTATATATTATTTCTTCATCTTTAATGTTTAAAATTTGAGCGATTTGATGGGTCGCTTCATCTATTAATTCTTTTGCTTCAACGCCTAGTCTGTGTAATGAATTAGGGTTTCCAATAAAATTAGTTGTAACTTTATTAAAACTATCTAAAACCTCTTTATTTACTGGGGTTGTTGCTGAATAATCTAAATACGTCATTTTACCACCTTTTTTAATTTTAGCACATTATTAAAAAAAAATCAGTATTATACTGAAATTTTTAGTAAATTTATAAATTTTTCTTCTATATGGTATATTGATGCACAGCTCATGAAGCAAAATACCGATCCTTTATATTTTAATAAATCCTCCAAATCATCTGTTAATATTTCGCCATTTATTTCTTTTATGATGTCATCACTGTCAATATTATAGTCTTCTTTTTTTTCTCTATTTGAGCTTACCATTGTCAAGAATGTATAATCTGCTTTTTTAAATGTCTCAACAAATTCTTCAGCATAATCTCTATATCTTGAATATGTATTAGGCATAAATACGGCAATTATTTTTTTGTTTGGATATTTTTGTCTAGCACTTTCGATTGTTGCTTTTATTTCTGTTGGATGGTGTGCATAGTCATCTATGATAATAGTATCATTAATTTTTGTTTCTTTGAATCTTCTTTTAGCATTTTCAAAATGAATTAATTTTTCTTTGATTTCGTTTATGTTTATTCCTATTTCTAGAGATGTTGCAACTGCACATAGAGTATTTAGTATCATGTGATCGCCAAATAATGGTACAAAGAATGTTCCTAGATGTTCATTTTTTTTGTATATATCAAATGTATTTCCTTCTTCATTTTTGATTATGTTTTTTGCATAAATATCATTTGTTTCATTCATTCCACAGTATATTACTTTATTATTAAATTTTATATTTTTTATTCTTGGATCATCACCCATACAAACAACTGTTTTAGCTCTTTCAGCAAATTCTTTGAATGAATTTGTTAGATCATCCATGTCTTTATAACATTCTGTGTGATCTCTATCAATATTTGTTATGATTGCTAAACTTGGATAATAGTGTAAGAAGTGTTTATTGAATTCGCATGATTCCATTATCATTAGTTTATTTTCTTTTGAGGCATAGCCTTCTCCATCGCCTATAAAATAATTTGCTTTGGGTCCAATTATTGTTCTTAGTAAACTAGATACTGTTGTTTTTCCGTGAGTTCCGCTTACACCAATTGTATAAAATTCTTTTGATAATTCACCCATCAAGTCAAAGTATTCGATAAATTTTAGGTTTAGATTTTTACATCTTTTCATTTCTATGTGATCTTCAGAGAATGCTTTTGAGTATGTTACGATTGTGTCTTTATCTATTTCATGGGTGTTATCACTATAAACTTTTATGTTTCTTTTATTTAATCCTTCAAGGGTATATTTGTATGATGTGTCATCGTCATATCCACTTACTTCGTTTCCTAAGTCTTTTAGTATACATGCTAGTGCAGCCATTCCCGATCCTTTTATACCAATACAATAGTATTTCATTTTCTTCCTCTTTTCTTAATTAAATTATATCAAATTTTTTTTGAAAAATCACTTTTTTGCTCAAATATTTATAGGAAATGTGTTTTTTTGTATTTAAAAGAGTCATTCTGAGATGACCTTTTTAATCATATATTCCTCCATATTTTTTAAGTAGTGTTTTGTAATCATATTCTATACTATAATCATAAAGTGGTTTATCAGTTTTGAACGGATCTTTTTTTTTGTTCCATAGCATTTCTCCTTTTTGAAAAATATTTAATTATTTCATACATATATTGTATAATTTTGTATTAAATAAATCAAGCAATTCAAAGTGTTTTTTTAACTTTTTGTTTTTATCAAAATAAGAAAAATGTTGCTTTTTCTGTTAAAAAGAACAAGTCAACATTTGTTTAATACTCTATATTTTTAAGAATTTTACATACATCTGACAAATTTGAAATACTATCATAGTCTTTACTTATATTACTTGTATAATACAACGCATTCCAACCATATTTTCTAGGAAAAATATAGTCACTTTTTAAATTATCTCCTATGTGCAGAAATTCATATGGTTTGTTATTTAATTTTTTTTCAATTATTCTGTAACTTTCTTCTTCGCTTTTTGTATAACCTAATTCATATGAATAGAAGATATAATCTATATTTTCAATATCTAGGTTACTTTTTAAAAGACAACAACTATTAGAAAATAATATTATTTTATACCCTTGATTTTTTAATTTTTTTATTAATTTAATGGTATTAGCACTAATTGTATCATTTTCACTTATAGTAAATTTATCACTGAAAAATTTAATAATATCATTGTTTATTTGGATATTTAAATAGCTACAAAACATTTCCACCAATTCCAATAAAGTTCCTTTTTTCTTCTGAAAAATTTCTTTATATGCTGTTCTTACTAATTCATATGGTTTATTTACTAACATTGCAAGACTGTTAATATCATTTTTATTATTACCTTCATTTTTTATTAATGTTCCACCAATATCAAATGATATTACTTTGATCATCGTACTCCTCTTTTGCAAGCTTTATAACATTAGTTATAAATTCGTTTTTACCATTAGTATATTTTGGTCGTTCATCTTTATAAATAGTAGCAAGTTCTTGTTTTAAATCACAATATTTTTTTATATATTCTGGATGTTCTAGTAAATACCTTTTAAAATAAGTTAAATTGTAATAAGTTTTACTTTTAGGTTCAACAAAATGAATGTAATGAGTCCTAGCATCTTCTTTACCTTTAGCAAAGAAAAACCTATCATCAACTCCTTGGTGTCCTCTGTTTTCATAATCATATCGTTTTAATTTTTCTTCTATTTTATCAATATCTGATAAACTATTTATAACTACTATTATATCAATTACTGGTTTTGCTTTTAAACCTGGTATTGATGTACTACCTACATGTTCTATTTCGATGATATCATCTTTTAGTACTTCTTTTAATAATTTTTCTTCTTTTTCATATTCATTTTTCCAATTACTATTATAGTCTTCTAACTCAACTATACCTCTTTTTAAAGCCATATTTATTCTCCTTTACATTAATTATACCATATTTTTTTTACATTAGAATAGACTTTTTCATTTACCTCTATTCCAATATTATCTGTTTTTGGATCATGAAAATCAGATCCTACTGTTTCTAATAGATTTAATGACTGCGCAATTGAGGAATATATGTTTGTATTTATCATTTTGCCGTTTATTATTTCTATTCCATTTAGTCCACATGATTTTAAATATTTTATTTGCTTAATTAGGTTGCTATTTGAAAGTCTGAGTGTATTTGGATGAGCTAATACTGACACACCACCATATTTTCTTATAAGCTCAATTATTTCCTCTACAGTTTTCTTTTTATTTGGGACATAATATTTTGCACCTTTACCTATTAAACTATTATATGCATCTAAAACACTATTAACATATTTTTTATATATTAAATATTTTACTATTTTTCTCTTGTCCATCATTTTTGAATCTATATTTAGACTCATCATATATTCTTTTATTTGATCTACAGATATATCAAAGTTATCATTTTCAAGTTTCTTTATTACTTCCAAACTTACTAATTCATTATATTTTCTTAAATTATACATTTCATTATTCATTTCTTCAATTTTTTCTATTCCATAACCAAGAATGTGCAAATTACTAACGCTAGTATTAAATTCTATTCCTGGTACAATAGTTATTTTATATTTATCTGAGAGATTTTTATAATCTTTTATTATTTCATGATCAGTGATTGAAATTTTATAGCACTTATTTAATTTTGCTATTTTTACTACTTCTTCCGGAGTTAAAAATCCATCTGATATATTTG
>CAKPJE010000045.1 GCA_934162555.1 uncultured Bacilli bacterium
CACATATACTATACAATAAAAAAACAGAAAATCCTTTTAAAAAATCAAAAAAATTTCACTTTCGTGAAACTTTATCTTTTTCTCAAAACCTTTTCTCTACCAACAGAAACATATTCAATATTTGCTTTTGCCATTTCTTTTAAATTATAGCAATTTCTACCATCTAATACCAAAGGTTGCTTCATTAATTTTAAATAATTGTTAATATCATAATTTACAACATCTGGCCATTCAGTCATTATTAATGTTGCATCAACACCAGTTATTGCTTCATCAATAGAATTAAAATATTCAATCTTTCCATTAATTGTATCATTCGTAATTTTAGAAGCAATCTTTTTCTTAAAACTCTCTACACTAATAGGATCATAAGCACGAACATTCGCACCCTCGTCTAATAATAATTCTATATTATCAATAGAAGGAGCCTCTCTCAAATCATCAGTACCAGGTTTAAAAGTTAAACCCAAAACAGCAATATTTTTATTCTCCAAACTATCAAAATATTCCTTTAATTTTCTATACATCAAAATCTTTTGAGCCTTATTTACCTCAATACAAGCCTTTACAGTCTTTAGCTCGCAATCCAAATCCTTACTTAACCAATGTAAAGCTTTAGTATCCTTAGGAAAACAAGAACCACCAAAACCTATACCAGCTTTCAAAAATTTACTGCCTATTCTTGAATCATAACCCATTCCTTTAGTTACTTCTTCGATATCAGCGCCTACTCTCTCACAAAAGTTTGCAATTTCATTAATATAAGAAATCTTAAGTGCAAGAAAATCATTTGATGCATATTTTACCATTTCAGCACTTCTTCTATTCATTGATAAATAAGGTACCTTATATGGCTTTTTAGTAAGTGGTGAATAAAGCTTTTTCATTATTCTTTCAGCCACTCTATTTTCAGTACCAACAACTATTCTTGAAGCATGCAATGTATCCCTTACAGCAGTTCCTTGCGCTAGGAACTCGGGATTAGATGCAACATACACTTTTATTCCTTTTTTTACGTTATTTTTTAAATATTCTTCAACTTTATCATTTGTTCCAATAGGTACAGTAGATTTAACAACTACTACCACATCTTTTTCAACACTTTCAGCAATTTGTCTTACTACAGTTTTTACATAATCTAAATTTGCTGAACCATCTATTCTTTCAGGTGTACCAACGCCTATAAATATAACATCAGCATCTTTATAAGCCATTTTATAGTCTGTTGTATATACTAACCTTTCTTTATCTTCATTCATCAATTCTTCAAGTCCATCTTCATATATAGGACTCTTTCCCATTCTCATTGTTTTTATCTTTTCTTCATCAACATCAACACATGTTACATTATGACCAATATGCGCTAAAGCAACACCAGTTACTAAACCAACATATCCAGTCCCAGCTACAGCTACTTTCATAAATTTACCTCCATAAATGAATATAACACAAAATTTGCCAAAAATATAGTTTTTTTAGAAAAAATACCAAAAAAAAGACATTTTTTGTCTTTTTTAGCACTATTTCCTACATTTTTGGCTTATTTGGTTTTATACCATTTTACAAATTTTTTTATTCCTTCCTCGAAAGGAGTTTGTGGATTATAACCAATCATATTTTTGGCCTTATCGATACAAGCATAAGTTCTATCAACATCACCAGGTTGCATAGGCAATTCCTCAATATCTGGTACAACATTTAAACACTTTCCAATTATATTAATCATTTCTTTTAGTGATACAGGTGATGAATTGCCCAAATTAAGTATTTCATAAACGTTACTATTATTTAAACAATAATTAACGCTTCTCTCAATACCATCAACTATATCACCAATATATGTATAATCTCTTGAAGTACTACCATCACCAAACATTGGTATTTTTTTACCCTCTAACATCAATCTTGTAAATTTATTGATTGCCAAATCAGGTCTTTGTCTTGGACCATAAACAGTAAAAAATCTTAACATTATAACATTCATATTATATAGTTTATGATAAACATGAGTCATTACCTCATTAGCTTTTTTAGTTGCTGCATATGGACTAATAGCAAAATCAACTATATCAGATTCTTTAAAAGGTACAGTTTTTGAATTGCCATACACACTACTACTTGATGCCATAACCAAATTCATAATTCTTTTTTCTTTCATACATTCAAGTATATTTTGTGTTCCCAAACAATTTACTTCCTGATATAAAACAGGATTTTCTATACTTGGTCTAACACCAGCCATTGCAGCTAAATGAACTACTACTTCAATATTATTTTCACTAAAAATCTTATTTAATAATTCCTTATCCCTTATATCTCCTCTATATAGTTTATAATTTTCATTTTCTAAAGCATTTTTAATATTATTTTCTTTAATTTGTGGATTATAAAAATCACAAAAATTATCTATTACTACTACCCTATTATTCTTTTCTAATAAATCATCTGCTAAGCTAGAACCAATAAATCCAGCTCCCCCAGTTATTAAATATGTCATATTTCCTCCAATTTTTTATTTATTTTTTTAGATAATTTAATATTTTTTATAAAATTTCTATTTACTATCAAGCTTATAAATAAAACAACTACGATAGATAAAACTAAAACACAAAAAGCATTAATTGCCCAATTTAAATATGAAGTATATTCAACAAAAATAACATATTTGCTAAATACAATTATCAATACAAATTCTAATAATAATGTTACTATTTTTTTTATTGATGCCCAATTACTGCGATTCAAAATATTTTTATTTGAATACCAAATAAATTCAATCGTTCTAATAAGCATTGCAAATGCTGTACCAATAGCAACCCCAATTAATCCATATTTTTTTACCAATATTAACGAAATAACAAAATTAGTTATTGCCTCAATCCAAGCACCAACTCTAGTTTGTTTAAAATGACCTGCTGATTTTATTAAATTATTATATGGTTGTCTAATAGCCCAAATTAATTCACCAATTACAATCAAATAACCAAATATTGGTTGGCTATAATTTAAATCCGCAATCGATAAAGTAAAAACTTTAACAAAAGGTGTTACAAGAACAAATGAACAACTATAAATAACAGCTAATAACATATAAAATAAAGATTCATAATTATCAAATTTACTTTCCAAATTCCCCTTTTTATCTAAAGCAAGTAAATTTCCAAAAAAAGATTCCATGCTATCATTAAAACTTTGAATAACTTGTCTAAGTCCATTAGTAACAGTTGAATAAACAGAATAAATTGAAATAGCATCAAAATTTGAAAAAAACGTTAAAACTGTAACATCAGTATTTGAGTGTACAACTGCTGCTACATGCTGAGCAAGTCCATCCCACTTTTGCTTCAATTTATATTCTTTATCACAATTCTTAAAATCTATATTATAATATTTTTTTACAATAACATTTTGAATAATAGGTCTTATAATATAAGCAATTGAAGTACCAAGCTTTAAAATTCGAATATCTGATTTAAAATAAATAAATATCAAAACCAAAACTAAATTCAATATATATCCGCCAATTTGAATTAAAGAAACAATATATGTTTTTTGATCTGCCTGTAAAAATAGCTTATAAGTCATTCCAAAATAATATTCAGCAAATACATTTATTGAAATAATAAGAATTAAAGAAAAAGTAAACCAGTAATTAAATTCTGATGTAACAACTAAAGGATAAAGTATTGTTAAAACAAATACATAGCCCAAAAATATAAAGGACAATTTTTTAAAAAATTTCTCTGATGCATATAAAATATCACTAATTTGCTTATTATCATTTTTACTTAATGGTTTATATAAAGAAGCCTTTATAACTGGTCCAACACCAGCTTCAAGCAAAGTAATATAAGACAAAAATTGTGTAATTGATGTTATTAATCCATTTAATGATGAACCATATTCTTTAATAATTAATTTATTTACAACAAAGCTTGTTGAAAAGATAACAACCTGCATAACAATTGCAGATATTATGTTCCAAATAGTTCTTTTTGTCTTCATAATTTTTCCCACTTTCTATATCTTATTCAACAACTTTTGTAATTTTTCATTTCTCATAAATACATAATCATGAAAAACATATATAAATAATACTTCTGCAGTAATAAGTATTATTTCAGCAGTTGTATGACCAAAATCTGATCTATGAAATGAATAAGTTAAAATCAACAATGAAAAATATTCTAATAAGCAAAAATAATTTTTTGATTTTATTTTATTTTCAAAGAATATTAATATATATCCATAAAAGAAGTAAATAATTGAACCAAAATACCAAAAATTCCAGTATGTTTCTAAAATTGATGAAAAACCAGTACTAGCAATACTTGATATTTCAGATTTTTTAGGAAAATATTTATCACGGAATTCATAAGTTATCATTTTAGGTTTTTCTCCAGGATAAACATAGGTAGGAATAACATGAACTAGTCCTTCAACATAACTTTTTCCATATAGTAATTCATAATCACCGGTAACATAAAATTTATTGAAATTCCCATATGTACAACCAAATTCAGACAAAGCTGGATTTAAATTTTTTAAAACATAATTAATAGTCATCTTTTCTTTAAATTTAGGAAAATCAGAAAACATTAATTTGATATTACCACGCAAAACAAAAGTTAATCCTAAAATTATATATACAGTTCCCAATATAGCAATATGTTTAGTTTTAATCTTTGTTAATGGTTTTACAGCAAATAACATAACTATCACAAAAATAAAAATTGCAAGTAAAGGTCCTCTTCTTCCCAAAGTCAAAATGATAAATAAATATGGTAAAAGTAGTACTAAAGATATAATTAATTGTTTAATATCAAATTTTTTTCCACTACTCAAAGATAAGCACAAATAAACACAATATGAAGCAAGTGAAACATAAAAAGTATATAATGAAGGCAAAGTTAAAATCAATTCATCCGCTAATGCCTGATATATTGCTTTTCCTGCAAATAAAGTAGGAAAACCTCCAACTCTCAAAAAATTTATAAATTCAAAAATAGAAGTAATAGCAAAACCAACATATGCAACAAGTAAAAAATACTTTTCTTTACCATTACTATTAACATCAATATTAACACATTTATTTTTTTTAGAAGAATAAACAATACCTAATAGTAAAAAAAGGCTGCATAAAGCATAAGCAACTAAATATGGACAATAATTAAACTTATTACCATAAGTTGAGGAAAATTGATTTAACCATGCTGTTGATATAACACCAGCTAAACCATATAGTACGTGAAAACAACAAAAAAGTGTTGAAAAATTAACAAAATTACCCGTTATATCCTTAACAATAAAAATAAGTAAAATGCTTGCACATAAAAGCATAATTATACTAATATCACGCAATCCCAAAATTGAAAGGAAAAAGCTTAGTACAAAAATAATACAACTAGCGCAAATCTTTTTATTACTTTTTACCCATTCCACAAATCATACTTCCCTTCTTATCAAAAATAACAAATTTTTACAAACTCATCAGTAATTTGTTCAATCATATATTTTTTTTCTATAAAATCCTTTTTATAATCTTTTCTTTTTTCTATTTTGTCATTCAAAATTATATTAGCCCATTCCTCTGCAGATTTATCTAAGTCAATATATTTAACCAATCCAGTTATATTTGCTTCTTTAGTAATGGTACTAGAAATATAACAAGAAAGTCCAGAAGCTTCTGCCTCAATTATAACATTTGGCATTCCTTCAAATAAAGAAGGAAAAATTATTTTATCAAAAGCCATAAAATATTCATTTACATTCTTCTTTGGACCAAGTAAAAGAACATTTTGTTCAATATTCAATTCTTTTATTTTTTCTAGTATATCTTGCTTTAACTCGCCTTCACCAATTAAAACTAAAATACTATTCTTATCTTTTTTTAATATTTCTTCAAATATACTAAGTAAAAACATATGATTTTTTTGTTTATTTAATCGTCCAACATGACCATATAAAGTCTTATTGTCAACATTTAATTCTTTTCTTATTTTATTTCTTATCTCATCTTTAAATCTAAAATCTTCATAATTTAAAGCATTATGTAAAATAGTAACACTATTATTTTTAACTGCATTTTTACCGAAAACAAATTCAGCTGCTTCAGTAGAAGGTGCAATTTTTACATTTGGGATTATTTTAGGTAAAAAACCAAATAATTTATTAATCATTTCACCATCAGTTACGCCAGCATTACTAGATCTATAAATTAATTTTCTTGCTCCACCACATTTAGCCGCAAACAAATCCAAACTAGCAAGAGATTGCTGACTTGTTCTTAAAACAGAATCATATTTTTCATTTTTTACAAGTTTTTTAATGGCACTAAAAGTTTTAAAAGGATTTTTAGATTTTGGTGGTACATAAAATATTTTTCCACCCAATTTTTTTATTTCTTCATCATAAAAACCACTTTCTTTTTTTGAAACACAAAAATCCATCTGGTACTTACTTTTATCCAATTGACGATAAATTTTCATCAAAAAAGTTTCCGCACCGCCTCTATCCATACTAGACACAATACATAATAATTTCTTCATCTTACACCTATTTCAAATACTTTATCAATTTTTCAATTGCTACATCAGCAACAAACTCTTGTGCTTTAATCAAAGTATTTTCTTTCAAACCAACAACATTTTTTTTATCCAAACAAAATAATAGTTTTTCTTCTAATTGTGCATCATCATACATATCAATTACATATCCAGTTTTATTATCATCAACAATATCAAATACATTTTCCCACTTTGTAGCTATTACAGGAACCCCAGAAAAATATGAATCAATAATAGTACCAGGTATTCCTTCAGTTTCAAATCTAGTAGGAAATACTAATAAATAATAATTTTGTATAATCTTCGTAGATAAATTTGAATCTATACATCCTTTATATTTGATATAATTAGGAAAACTATTTTGCAATTTTTCAAAATCATCCCTATATTTATTATCAACCGGACCATATATGTCTAAAGTATAAAGTATTTCCTTTTTATTTATTTTTTTTACAACATTAACAATGTTTTCAATTCCCTTTTCCTTCATAACTCTAGAAAATGTACATATATGATAAGGCTTACTAAATTTCATTTTTAAGTTTTCTTTTTTAATAGGCTTAATAGTTTTAAAATTAACTAATTTTTCTATATTATCAAAGCCAATTTTTTCTAAGTCTTTTTTCATTTTATTAGTTTCAACAAATATTTTATCAATCTTTTTAAGATTTTTTATCAGACTTTTTTTGTTTTCAATATAACTTGGTAACCATCCGCCAATGACATCATAAAATAGTCTAAATTTATGTTTTTTATTCAAAATAACAAAAAGTGGCACGAATACCTTAACACCATTATGAGCAGGAAGAATAATTATATTTTCCGAATTTTTAGAAGCTCTAATACAATTGAAAAACATTTTAAAAGGATTCTTTTTCCAATTATATGTATCAATTTTATTAACTTGTTCAGCATCATATTTATTAACTAATGCTTTATATAAATTTTTAGTTTTAACAGTTTGACCATCCAAAAATTCTTTATTTTCCCCAAAATGACCACATATTGTTATCTTATACATCTAAAAAACACCTACTTTATATGAAATACCTTTATAAATCCCCAAACAACTATATGAAATATAGATCTAGCAATAGATAAATGTTCAATTTCTCTATATAATTGCCAATGATACTTTATTAAAGAAAGTTTATTACTTGAAACAGAATTTTGTCGTATCCTATATTCCATTAATACTTCCTTTTGCCCATACATATATTCTTCTTTTTTCAGTATTTGAAGCCATAAAGCATCATCATTTCTTTTTCTAATATTGGGAACCTTAAACTTACCCAACTTTGATACATCATAAAACACAGTTGAATTACCAACAGGACAGCTAAGTAAAATACCATTATAATTAACTTTTTTCTTGCAAGGAATTATCTTATTTAATTTATTGCCTTCCTCATCAATTTGTTCATAGTCAGAGCAAATAATCTTATATTTATTTTTTTTAATAAAATTAATTTGTTTTTCAAGTTTCTCTCTTTTCCATAAATCATCACTATCAAGAAAAGCCATATATTTTCCCTTAGCTTCCTCCATCGCCCTATTTCTAGCAACAGCAGGACCACTATTTTTACTTAATCTAATATACTTTATTCTCTTATCTTTAAATGATTTTACAACTTCTTCAGTATTATCTTTAGAAGCATCATCAACAATTATCATTTCAAAATTCTGATATGTTTGATTTAAAACAGATTCAATCGTAGCACCAATAAACTTAGCACAATTATATGTTGGTGTTATTATAGAAACCAAATCTTTGCTCATTACTACTTACCTA
>CAKPJE010000046.1 GCA_934162555.1 uncultured Bacilli bacterium
TCACTCTTATGATCTGATGTTGTATAAAACTTTAGGTTAGTTGGTAAATTAGTCCTTTCTATCTCTAAAGTTGCATACATATCTACTGTACTTCCACTTGCATCCATTGTAACAGTAAACTCTCCACTATCTCCAGGATTTATTTTGCCTAAATCTATTACCTTATTATTCCATACACTATTATCACTATCTCTTAAAACAAATACGGCATTACCAGTACTACCCTTTATACTACCATTTACTACTATTCTATAATAAGCTATTGAACCAACTAATAAAGCTATGACCCCTATTATAGATAACATCACTAAAATTATTTTTCTACTATTCTTCATACATTACATCCTTTCTTTATTTTTTTACTACTAAATAATGGACCAGTATCTATATATTTTCTCATCCCAACAAAGTTATCAACAAAAATTATATTTTTTAAATTTTTTAGTAATACATGTATGTATGTATTAGGTCAAACATGTTATCAACATTCTTTCTATTTTTTTATTACTTATCAACATTTTTGTTAATTATTTTTATTACCCTAATTTTATCACATTCTCATGCTTATTACAATACCAAAAAAAAGATAAGTTTTTCTTATCCCTTAAATTTTCTTTTGCAACCTATAATAACCATCTCTAATTAAAATTTTTCTCTTAATTTTATCTAAAGTTTTCCTTAATAACCTACTTATATATGATTGATTATAATTAAGTATACGCGCTATTTCCCATTGCTTTAAAGGCTTATTACCATCAAGGCCAAATGCTAAACTAACTATTTTTCGCTCCTTTTCTGAAAGAGAATCCATAATATCCTTTATTTCTAAAATTAATTCCTTTTTCAAAATACATTCATAAGGAGACTCATATAAATCAAGACTCTTCTTTTCAATCGGCGATTTATCACTATAAAAGAACTCATTTTCAAAACACCATTCACGCTCATATTTCTTATTATTCCTAATAAACATAAGAAGTTCATTAGTAATACATTTAGTTGCATAAGTTGGAAATTTAAAACCCTTAGATAAATCAAAAGAATCAACACTCTTAACTAGCCCTAATAAACCAACCGATATAAGATCTCTTTTTTCATACCTAGTATTATAAAATTTCGATAAAACAATATAAAAAACTAATTTAATATTATGATTTATTATTACTTCCCTTGCAGAATTATCACCATTTTTGTATCTCTCAAACAAAACATTTGCTTCTTCAGCACTTAATGGCTCAGGAAGATTTTTTACAACAAATAAATCCTCACGATACATCTTAACCATACATATCCCCTCTTAAATTACTTGTTATTATAGCACAATTTAATATCATGTCAAATTAAAAATCCATACTATGATGGATTTGTACTAAACTGTAAGCTTAAAGACATATTACCAACTGATGCATTGTTCTCACAATCAACATCTTGTCCCTCTACCCACATATATATTCTTATTTTTGTAATACCTGCTTGCAAATTAAAAATTTCCTTATTTTCAGTAAAACCATTTGTTGTGTAATAAGAAACATTAACTCTCTTAAAAAGATCAGGATAATTGTTTTCAGAAGCCCTATCAGTTGTTACATTTCTATTTTTATCTATTTCTTTTATAATACCATCATAATTAACAGGATTTGATGGATTTGTTATATTTATATTATAAATATCTCTAGCATTTGATATACCATATTCTGTATGAGTATCATAGTTTGGTTCCCAAATATAAACATTATTATTATCATTAGTAGATAAATTTTGAATAACATTTAAACTAGAATCAATACTAGTTCTTCCCTCTTCCACAAAAGCAAAACGAACAGCATTCTCTATACCAACAGATTTATTACCCAAATATTTTGCATTAGACTCTGGAGTTAAATGTAATTTAGTATTTGTTGTTGTTTTTAAAAAAATATCAAATGCTATAAATTTACCATCACTCTCATTACCAAATGATTTATTTTCATAACTTCTAGTAGCTTCTAACACATATTTATTAGCAGAATTATTCATTGCACTACCATGAAACATTTTTATTTTACCATTTTCTAACTCACCTATAGTTGAAACAGGCTCTAGTACAAAAGGAATCTGATTAATATTAGATGGGTATTTGTCAGATGCATTCTGTAAATCATCTATTTTAATATATGATTTCCAACTTGAACCATCAACAGATATCTCAATACCTCCCTGAGCACGAACACTAACATCAAGTAAATCAATCTGAACAAGTCTGTTAGTAGTAAACCATGCATAAGATGAAGTTGTTAAAGTAATCGTAGTAATCAATAAAAGTATTAATAATTTAAATAATCTATCATTTTTTTTCTTTTTCTTCGCCATATTCTTCCCTTATCTCCATATGCATTTTTATTTCGCCTCCCAATATGCTATCTATACAATCAGGATCATCGCCCTCTAACCAAATTACAATAGTAAATTTATCAACATCTTCAGGCTTAAAATCTTTTCTTTGTTCTAATACTGCTGTCTTATTATCATAAAAAGCTTCAGTATCTTTTTCCGGTAAATTAGTAATACCATTAATTTTGGCATATATCTTCTTTTCACCATTAAAATAAACCATTACTCTAGCAGCTTCATCTACTTTTTTTATAACATCATCTATTTTAACAGTATACCAATAATTTACCGTTTCTGTTCCCTTATTCTTTATATAAAAAGTATAAGCTATATAATTTTCGCCATTATGGGAACCATCTTTTTCAGTATCAATATTTTTGGGCAACCAATTAATTGAAATATTATCCATAAAATTCATATCTTGAGCGACTAATTTAATTGTTTCCTCAGGCATTTCATGATTCTCATATATGACAATTTCATTTTCACGAGCAAGCCTAGTATCTAATGTTATAGTAAATTTACCACCCTTATAAATTACACCCAAAATTATAAAAATAAGCGATAACGATAAAAGAGAGATTGCTAATATAATTTTTGCTTTCTTATATTTTTTCTTTCGACTATATATTTTTTCTGCTTTTACTACTACTTCCTTTGCCATACATGAACCTTACCTTTTCTTTATTTTATCATATTTATTTTAATACTTCAATTTGTATAAAACCTACTTTACATATAAATAGACAGTGTGCTATAATTTTTATATAATAGGTGATAGAAATGAATAAGCGAAACGTTATATTTGCTATGACTATAATTTCATTTTTCTTATGTATTTTATTTATTCAAGAATCTTATGCTAAATATGTTAGTGCGACTAGAGAAAATGCTGAAATTACAGTTGCTAGATGGCGTATTTTAGTAAATAACAATGATATAAGAAATGAAGGCACTGCTAGTACAGTAATTACCCCGGTATTTCCTGGCAATGAGCATATTGCAGCTGGTATTATTGCACCCACAAGCGAAGGATATTTTGATTTAATTATAGATGCTAGTAATGCTGATGTTTCCTTTAAATATAAAATTACTTTTGGAGTTAATGAAAATAGTGCTGTAAAAGATTTAGTTGCATTTAAATATACAATTGATGATAGTAATGAGATTAGTTTAGATAACAACCAAAGTATTGAAAATACAGTTTTATATTCTCCTGATACTAGACCAATTAAAATAAGAGTATATGTTGTCTGGAAAGATGGATATGGAGAAACTATGGATAATGAAGCTGATACAAAAGCAACTGGTGGAACTGCTAAAATGGATGTTAATTTATCATTTATACAAATAAAATAGATAGAATTTTCTATCTATTTTTGAATTGCTGTTATTTTTACTAATAACTTAATACTTGGAGAATCAGGATTGGTAACATGATAATTATAAGCAAGCATTCCCCAGTACGTATCTTTTTCATCATCGCCACTTTCATATGGCCATGTTATATTTATAGTAATACTGGCTTCGCCTCCATGAGCTTTAATTTCTGAACTAGACATATTAAAATTTATTTTAAAAGGATAATCATTTCTTAACTTGTTTAAAATTTGATCACTGCTTAAATCTAAATTTAATAAATTGTCTCCTAATACTAAAGCTTCTTCAACTGAATAAGTAATTACAGCATCTGATTCGCCATGATTAACTGCTTTTAAAGTCTTATTATAATCTTCCATACCTGGATATAAAGAATCAACCACAATCTCTATATATTCTTCAGCTGATGCTCCTGTACCAATTTCAAAATTAACATTCCAACCCTTTACTTTTGCTGTTATGCTATTTGAAACTTTTGTTGAATAAACAAACCAAGCAAAACTATTCGAAGCTAGTAATATTGCAAGTAAAAATATAGTCTGTAAACGTAGTTTTCTTTTTACTTTCAAATTACCACCTACTCATCATTTTTTCTTTCATTGATTGTATCAATTACTTCCATTGTTAAAAGGATTGCAAATGGGACAAATACAACAAAATAAAATCCATAAGTATTGTTCACTATTTTACTAATAAAGCTTAATATAAAGCTCTTATAAACCACTTTACCTAATATTTGGTTTTCTTCTATTACCGGATCCTCTATATCATTCGCGATTCCCTTTGTATGATAAATAACCTTACCATTTTCAATTTCTTTTTTGATAATTCTATGGGTTACTATTTTATCCTTAAAATCATCTACAGTGCCTTGATATACAATATCATCGCCTTCTTTTAATTTTTCAGGATTTACTTTTTTTGATATTACCATATCATGAACATTATATTTAGGAACCATACTTTCTGTTATAATTGTATAAATACTATAACCACCTAATGTTAATTTGTTATTCGATATTCTTTGAATAAATATTATACTGATAACTATTACAATAAAGAATGATATTATAGCTTTTATTATCATTGTTAAAATTCTCAAAAATTTGTTTTCTTTTATTCTTTCTATCATGATATCACCATTATATTTCTATTTTGCTTATTTCATTTAAATACTTATCCATATATTTTTTAAATATTTCTTCAATTTGCTTTTCATTTACGACAGTTTTATATTTTATAATACTATATTGTTTATCAATCAATTCTTTTAATTTTTTTTCATCAATACTAGAATCAACTGTCATTATTTTTTCTAACATATTGCCAACTATTTTTTCAGATAATTCTTCTTTATTAGTTTCTTTTGATTCTTTATTTACAGAATCAATAACTAAATAATCTAGTAAAAATGATTCATCTATCATTTGTTTTAATTCATTATTACTACTATAATCTTTACTAAATTTTTCTTTTTTTGAATCATCTTCCATATGAGTTTGCATATAGTTCCATAATTTTACTGCATATTGAAAATTAACATTTTTTAGAATAACATTTGTTTTTTTTATGGGTGATGTAACTAATGAAATATGTTTTTTTTCTATACTTTGATAAACTAAAGATGTAGTTAAATCAGATATTTGCATTTCTAAATGTTCTATTCTTTCTGGGATTGTCATACCTGATTCATTCGTACTATCTTTTTTTTCTTCTTTTTTAGCATTTATAGTCATTGATATATCAATCTTTTCTTTACCAAAATTACTTTTAGCAGAATATTCCATTTTTTTATTATCTTTACTATAACTTTCTGTTACAAGATTTCTTTTTTTTCTATCTATATAGAATTTCATATTTTTTATTAAACTATAAATAAATCTGTTTTCATATGTATCAAAACTTTCCTCTTTATTTATATTTAATATTTTACTTGGTCTTACATCTCCTGTTTTTTTGTTATAATCTTGTATTAGGTTGGTGTTTTTAGATAAGTGTTTTATACTTTCTACTGTTACTCTACGGGCTAGTTCAATTTTAACAATATCTTCTTCATTTATAATAAAACGATTAGGATTTCTTAAAATGTTATCTAAATATCTTATTGTATCTTCCATTATTTCAAGCCATTCAAAACTTACTTCTTCACCTTCTGATTGAACTGATAAACTTAAAGAAGAATCTATATTATCATAGAACTTTTTATTTTTTTCTTCATTTGTTTTTTCGTATAAGCTAACAATTTCAAGTTCACTCATTTATTTCACCTCCTATGTTAATTTTTTAAGTCTTAATAAGTATTCTTCACATTCTTTCATTTTATTTTTTCCGAATGTTTTGTCTAAGAATTCTATATAACCATCTATTTCATCACGAATATATGATATATTTAATTGTTCAAATTTTCTTAATATTTTACGTGCTATAAAGTAATCAACACCATCTACTTCATCGCCACCACATGCTACATATACGGGTACAAATTTTTTCATATGTGCGACTATACGGTTACCAAAAGCTATACGGAAGTGTTTAATTACATAGTCATCCATTTCTTCTATTTTTTTAAGGGTATCTTCAGATATTGGATGAGCTTGCATTGCTTCACTGAATAACTTATCAAGATATGAATAATTTATATCTTGGGCTTCTGTATCTACTGGATCAAATACTTGTCCTTTATCATTTATATCAATCGGCATGGCTCTATCGTATACTTTATCTGTTACCATAAAGGTTGAGTCATCATTATTAATTGTTCCAATATACCATACATTAGCAGGAATTTTTAATTTACCATCAACAATATTTTTGGGATCATCTGGCCATGAACTTGATACTAATTCTACTATCCATTCATCTTTGTTAGGCATTTCCAAAATTGATAGCATTTCAGCAAAATAATACTCAACTCTTGATATATTCATTTCATCTAGTATGACTGTATAAATATCATCTGTATAACCTGCTACATATAATTCTTTTAATACTTCTGTTTCATTAAATTTTTTTGTAAATTCATTGAAATAACCAAATAATTCGGTTCTATCTCTCCAAGATGGTTGAACAGATGCAACACAAGAATCATGCTTTAAAAATTTTCCCCAAGCATATGCTAGTGATGTCTTACCTGTTCCAGATATACCTTGTAAGATAACTAGTTTAGTTGATGCTAAAGCTGATATAAATAATCTTATCATTTCTGGTTTATAATATAATTTTAATCTTGATGCTGCAAAATTTCTAAATGTTTCAACTAATTGTTCTAAGGTAAAATCATTATTGTATTGCGCTACTTTATAAGATGCATATTCAATATCAACTGCTGTTAATTTAGGGAATCTACTTTGGGTTGTATCAACATTTTCTTTTTGTTCAACTACTTCTTCATTTGCTTCATCTGGTTTTAAACCTAGTTGAGATACTTTCATGGCTAGTATACTTTCTTTTTCAGCCATTAAATCTGCAACTTGATTGTTTAAAGATGCAACTTCTTCTAAAAGTGATTCTTCTTCTACTACTGTTTTTCTGAATTTTAAATATTTTCTTATTAGGAAGTATATTATAATAATTATTCCACCTACTATTGCTAGAATAATTATTATTGTTAGACCAACTAATATCCATTCTGGTACTTTAAAATCATCTTTATAAAAATTAATTATTGAAATATATTCTTTTATATTGAACATATTAATTATTCCATTTATTATTCCTTTAAACATTAATATAAATGATTTAAAAAATTGTTCTAGGAATTCATATAAAAATCTAAAGAATGTATCCATTTTTACCTCCTACATAATTATTATATTTTCATCATCAAAGAATCCTTTTTTTTCTTGATCTACTATTATGTAGTTAAATATTTCTAACCACATTTTTTGTTTTTCTTCATAATTATATTTTTCATCTATGATAATTGCTACTTTGTATCCTTCTTTAACCCATTCATTTATTTGGTTTTTATTTTCTAAATAAGAAGAATATGTAAATTTTAATATTAGACTATTTTTTATCATTTCATTATTGATTATATTAAATAACCTAATTGTTTTTTGTTTTTTTTCAAGAATACTTAGTGGGAAATCAACTATATATTCTTGATTAAAATTACCTATAATTGCCTTTTTTAGTATTTCAATACTTATTTGATAATAAATGATAAAATCTTTTTGTTCATTTACTAATCCTGAATTATATACTTTATTTATTGAATATGAACTATATATTTTATTGAATTTGATATTATTTTTTAATTCAACAAAATAGACATTTTTTTTATTTGTTTTAATTTGATCTAATAAGAAATGATCACTTTTAAATGCTTCTAAATACTTTTGTTTTCTTTTTTCATTTTCTTTTATTAATTTTGTTATTTCTTCTTTAAATTCATCATTTTCTAATGATATACTTTTACGATATTCAATTATTTCTTCTATAATACTTTTTTCATAATCTTTTAC
>CAKPJE010000047.1 GCA_934162555.1 uncultured Bacilli bacterium
TAGTTACTCCATAACCTTCCATAGCTTCATATAATTTTTCAAAATCTCCTTGTTGCATTGGTTCAATTTTTGCAAGTGCAGCCTCTCTTTCTTCAACTGTATCAGAGCAAATCATTTCACGAATTGCAGCAATTCTATCTTCAGCAAAGAACATATGCTCAGTACGGCATAGACCAATTCCTTCAGCACCTAATTCACGAGCCTTCATAGCATCTTTAGGTGTATCAGCGTTTGTACGAACTTTTAAAGTACGATACTTGTCAGCCCATTCCATTATACGACCAAATTCACCTGTAATTGTAGCATCTACTGTAGGAATAATACCTTCATAAATGCATCCAGTTGAACCATCTATAGAAATTTCAGAACCTTCAACAAATGTTTTGCCTGCTAAAGTAAATTTCTTATTATCTTCATCCATAACTATTTCAGAACATCCAGATACACAGCAAGTTCCCATACCACGAGCAACAACAGCAGCATGGCTTGTCATACCACCACGAACTGTTAAAATACCTTGAGCAGCCTTCATACCTTCAATATCTTCTGGTGATGTTTCAAGTCTTACTAAAACAACTTTTTCTCCTCTAGAAGCCCATTCTTTAGCATCTTCTGCAGTGAATACTACTTTACCACAAGCAGCACCTGGAGATGCAGCTAATGCTTTAGCAAGTGGAGTTGCTTTCTTTAGAGCATTTGCATCAAATTGAGGATGCAATAATGTATCTAAATTACGTGGATCAATCATCATTACAGCTTCTTTATCTGTAATCATTCCTTCATCTACTAAATCACAAGCAATCTTTAAAGCAGCTTTAGCTGTTCTTTTACCATTTCTTGTTTGTAGCATATATAATTTTCTATCTTCAATAGTAAATTCCATATCTTGCATATCATGATAATGATTTTCAAGTGTATTACATATTTCACAGAATTGTTCATATACTTCTGGCATAACATCTTTTAAGTGTGAAATTGGTTGTGGAGTTCTTACACCTGCAACAACATCTTCGCCTTGTGCATTCATTAAAAATTCACCCATTAAATGTTTTTCACCGGTTGCTGGATCACGAGTAAATGCAACACCTGTTCCACTTGTTTCACCCATGTTACCAAATGCCATCATTTGAACGTTTACAGCAGTTCCCCATGAATAAGGAATATCATTATCACGGCGATAAACATTTGCACGTGGATTATCCCATGATCTGAATACCGCTTTAACAGCACCCATTAATTGTTCTGTTGGGTCAGTTGGGAATTCTTCACCAATTTTTGATTTATATTCAGCTTTAAATTCATTAGCTAATTCTTTCAAATCTTCAGCAGTTAATTCAACATCTAATTTAACGCCTTTTTCCTCTTTCATTTTGTCAATTAGTTGTTCAAAATATTTTTTACCAACTTCCATAACAACATCTGAGTACATTTGTATAAATCTACGATAGCAATCCCATGCCCATCTTGGATTTCCACTTTTCTTAGCTAATGTTTCAACAACTTCTTCGTTTAAACCTAAGTTAAGTATTGTGTCCATCATACCTGGCATAGATGCTCTTGCACCAGATCTTACTGAAACTAGTAATGGATTTTCTTTATCACCAAATTTTTTACCTGTGATTTCTTCCATTTTTGCAATGTATTCAAATATTTCATCTTGGATTTCTTTGTTTATTTGTTTTCCATCTTCATAATATTGAGTACATGCTTCAGTTGTAATTGTAAACCCTTGAGGTACTGGCATTCCTAATCTAGTCATTTCAGCAAGATTAGCGCCTTTACCACCAAGAAGGTTTCTCATTGTAGCATCACCTTCACTAAAAAGGTAAACATACTTTTTCTTTTCCATATATCCTCCTTTAACTACTCTATTATAGCATTACAAATTATATTTAACAATATTTTTTTACATATTTTTAAAACAAAATTATATTTCATATAAAAGAAAAATAAAAAAAATCATAATGATTTTATCACTATGATTATATTTGTTTTAATTGGATTCTTGCTTTAGATGTAGTATCAGTGCAAGTATCCTTCATAGCTTCTACAATTGATTGTGTATAACCTATTATTACATAAGTATTACCATCTGATAAAGCAAAATCAAACATACATAAATAATTAGTTAAAACGTTACATCAGAAAAAACGCATGAAATTTTGAAACATGCATTTGCACCAAAAAAGTAATCAAATATACAAATGATTACTTTCTCTATAACTAACATATTTAGGTTCCCTATAAATATATTTTTCAATCAAAACTAGCTTGTTTTTTATAATGCTCTCTCTAATATCAATAATTCTTTGATTCTTCGAACCCCTAAATTTAACATCAAAACTCTTCTCTTCAATCAAAAACTTACCATCAACCAAAGCATCAACATTTAATAATAATTCCTTTAATTTAGAACTCCTATTCATCATCTTTTTTAGTTCCTCATAAGTAAATCCTGTATATAACCATACATTAAGCCCAATACTCTGAGCATACTTAGCAAGTTCTAAAACAGCATCTACCTGATATAAAGGATCTCCCCCAGAAAAAGTAATACCCTGTTGATTAACAAGTTCACTCATTTCCTTCTTAATCTCATCGACATCAACTAAATAACCACCATTAAAATCATGAGTTTCCGGATTATGACATCCCAAACAATTATGAGAACAACCCTGAGTCCAAATTACAGTTCTTATGCCCTCTCCATCAACAATACTATCCGTTTGTAAAGGTGCTGCTAGTCTAATAGTCTTTGCCATGTTTTACACGATCTCTTACTTCAGCTCTCTTAGCATTATTGAATCTATCTACAGTACCTACCAAATAACCAGTGATTCTTCTGATTCTTTCAAATCCAACTCCCTCACCAACTTTTTTTTCTTCTCTTTTTACTTCTTCCTTCATAAATCCTCCTATTTACAATTTGAGCAACTTCTTAATTTTTCAACACTTACAGCTTCGCAATCATGTCTACCACATCTAGGACAAACATCACCTATTACACCAACATAACCACAAACTGGATCTCTATCTACTGGATGGTTAATTGCTCCATACCCAATACCAGCTTCCTTCATTATACGAACAATTTTCTCAAACGCCTCAACATTACTTGCAGCATCTCCATCTAACTCGATATAAGTTATATGTCCTGCATTAGTTAAAGCATGAAAAGGTGCCTCTTTTTTTATCTTATTAGTAACAGAAATATTATAATATACAGGTACATGGAATGAATTAGTATAGTATTCCCTATCTGTTACACCCTTAATCCTACCATATATAGCTTTATCTATATTTACAAATCTACCAGATAATCCCTCAGCAGGAGTCGCAAGTAAAGTAAAGTTTAAATGGTATCTCTCAGAATATTCATCACATTTATTTCTCATATGAGTTATAATCTCTAACCCAAGTTTATATGCATCTTCATCTTCACCATGATGTTTACCAATCAAAGCCTTTAAACACTCTGCTAGACCAATAAAACCAATTGATAAAGTACCATGTTTTAATACTCTTCTTAATCTATCAGTAGGCTTTAATCTCTCAGAATCAATCCATACACCTTGGCCTAACAAGAATGGGAAATTATAAACTCTTTTATTACATTGAATTTCAAATCTCTCAAGTAATTGATCCTTTACTAAATCCATTTTTTCATCCAATTCCTCATAGAATCCATTAAGATCAGTTTCCTCATTTTTTACAATACCATGCTTAATACCTAATCTTGGTAAATTAATAGAAGTAAATGACAAATTACCACGACTTGGCGTTATTTGTTTATCAGGATCAACAACATTACCCATAACTCTTGTTCTACATCCCATATAACATACTTCTGTATTAAAATCTCCCTCTTTATAATATTGTAAATTAAATGGTGAATCTATAAATGAGAAATTAGGAAACAATCTTTTAGCCGAAACTCTACATGCAAGTTTAAATAAATCATAGTTTGGATCCTCTGGATTATAATTAACTCCCTCTTTTACCTTAAATATTGATATTGGAAAAATTGGTGTTTCACCATCTCCTAAACCAGCATCAGTCGCAAGTAAAAAGTTTTTAATTACCATTCTACCTTCTGGACTAACATCTGTACCAAAGTTTACAGACGAAAATGGTACTTGAGCTCCAGCTCTTGAATGCATTGTATTAAGATTATGAATAAATGCTTCCATTGCTTGATAAGTTATTCTATTAGTTTTAGCAATTGCCTTCTCATAAGCAAACTTAACAGCTCTTAATAATTGTTCTGAATCCTTACAAAATCCATATAAATTATCAATTGAACCCTCAATAGAAGTCATTTTATCTATTTCTTTAGCAAATTTATCAAAATTAATTAATTTTATTACATCCGTATAATCAAAGAAATCAACTAATTCTTGTTTAAATTGTTTCTTAAATGTCTTTATAACACCAGGTGCCATATAATAATCAAATGCCGGAATTGATTGTCCACCATGTTGATCATTTTGATTTGATTGAATTGCAATTGCTGCTAAAGCACTATAAGACATAATATCATTTGGTTCTCTTAAAAATCCATGACCTGTTGAAAAACCATTTTCAAATAACTTATTTAAATCTATTTGGCAACAAGTTGTAGTCCCCATTGGTATAAAATCCATATCATGAATATGAATATCTCCATTATCATGAGCTTCAGCATATTTTTTCTTCATTAAATATGACTTCGCAAATTCCTTAGTTACAGTACTACCAAATTGTAGCATTGTTCCCATAGCTGTATCGCCATCAACATTTGCATTTTCTCTCTTAGTATCATCCTCACTAGCAGACTTTAAACCTAAACCCTCAATTGTCTTAAAAAATTTATGTGCTCTTTTTTCATCACTAAATAATTCTCTTGATTTAGATCTTCTATCCCTATATTCCGAAAATGATTTATATACATCTTCATAACCTTTTTTTTGTAATTCTTCCTCAATTAAATCTTGGATTGTTTCAATTTTAATTTTTTCTTCATCTTTATATTCTTTATTTATGCGATTCATAACACCAGTAAATACCTTATTGGCATCTTTACTATCATATACTAATTCATCATTTTCATCAGTTATACTATCAAAGCCTTTTTTTATCGCAATCGCGATTTTAGAAGCATCAAAATCTACTTTTTTGCCATCCCTTTTTACTACTTTGATCGCTAATTTTTCTTCTACTGTTTGCATCTTATCTCCTTCACTTTCTAAAATAATTATACTATAGTAGAAGGCAAAATCAAGCGAACAAACGTATATTTTTTTCATATTTATCCATAAACCCTTATATTATAAAGGATTTGCAAAAAAAATATTTTTTTGGCATTTTCAAAATATTTACATTTTTGATTTTTGGATTTTTTTACTTTTTTCAAAATTGCATTTTTCAGTATTTCCTTTATTTTATATAGCATTTTTATCATTTTTAAAAAAATAAAATGTTTAAAAAAATGATTTTTCCAAAAAAATGATTTTAAAAAAATGAAGAAATTTTACATTTCTTCATCACTATCTTCATCGACAATTGACATATCATCCAGGTCATCATCATCTTCTAAATCATCTTCTACTTCATCCAAATTATTTTCTTCTTCTACTTCATCTTCCTTTTCTTCTTCAGATTCTATATCTTCTTCATCATCAACATCTAAAGCAACAGCATGTCTTTCTCTCAAATCCCATTCATGTGAATCAAGTAAAACAAATCTTTTATCTAGTGTTAAAGAAGTATAATAATCTCCTATTTTATTTTCATAATCGCTATCAGAGTAATCTAAAAGTTCACATATTTTTTTAAATATTACTGGTGTTGAAATAGGTTTTTTTGATTCTTTCAAAACCATATTTGTTAAATCAGTGTATGATAGAGTTTTTAACTCCTCTTTTGTTAATTCATTTAATTTCATAAATCCTCCATACTTAATATATTCACTTGTATTTTATCTATACTTATGACAGTTTATTATATGCAAGTTTCTTCATATAATCACTTGCCGCGTTTAATTATAGCATACATAATTAAAAAAATCACTATTTTTATGATATTTTTTAATTTTTTTGTGCAAAATATTATAGGTGATATATGTGAAACGCTTATTTTATATAGTACTTTTTACTTTTATTTTTTTTATGACAATATTAACATCTATTTACATTGTTGCATCTTTTACACCTATTCCTATTATTAATGGTGCGAATAAATATGAATTTTATGATAGTAATAACAACAAATTTTCAGCTTCATCAGATAAATGGGCTAAACTAGAAGACATTTCACCTTATTTAATAAATGCTACTGTATCATTAGAAGATAAAAATTTTTATAATCATAAGGGTTTTGATTATTTAAGAATTGGTAAATCATTATGGAACAATATGACAACTAAAACCGTTCAGGGTGCTTCAACTATTACTCAACAGCTTGCAAAGAATTTATTTTTAACTTTTGATCAAACATGGGAAAGAAAGATAAAAGAAGCTTGGCTTACTGTTAGAATTGAAACTCAGTATTCAAAGGATGAAATATTAGAGGTTTACTTGAATACGATAAATTATGGTGGAATATTTGGAATTGAAAATGCTAGTAATTTTTATTTTAACAAATCAGCAAAAGATTTAGATTTAGCAGAAGCTTCTATTTTAGCAGGAATACCTAAATCTCCTACTTATTATTCTCCTATTAATCATGAAGAAAATGCTTTAAATAGACAAAAGGTTGTTTTAAATTCAATGATAAATAATAATTATATTAGTAAGGAAGAAAAGGATGAGGCTTTAAGTGAAAAATTAACTTATTATGGCGCTATGAGTACTGATAAATTAAAGACTTTAATGTATTTTCAAAATGCAGTTATGAATGAATTAAATAATATAAAGGAACTTCCTACTTCTTTTCTTGATGTTGGTTCTCTAAAGATTTATACGACTCTTGATATTGAAGCTCAAAAAATAATGGAAGATAGTTTAAAATATATTAAGAATGATGCTGAAATCGCCCTTATTTTGACAGATCCTAATAATGGCAGTGTAAAGGGATTAATTGGGGGCAAAAATTATGCCAAAAGCGAATTTAACAGAGCTATTAGTGCTAAAAGACAGGTAGGTTCTTCTATCAAACCTTTTCTTTATTATGCTGCTCTTGAAAATGGTTTTACTTCGTCTAGTACTTTTACAAGTGAAGAAACAACTTTTGTATTTGGAGATCATGAATCTTATACACCACATAATTATTCAAACATTTATGGGAACAAAGATATAACAATGGCAGCTGCTATAGCTTATTCAGATAATATATATGCCGTTAAAACTCATTTATTTTTAGGAGAAGATGTTTTGGTTAATACTTTAAAAAGAGTTGGTATTAATAGTAATGCAACGAGTGTACCTTCTCTAGCACTAGGTAGTACTGAGATTAATTTACTTGAAATGATGGAGGGCTATGGTACTCTTGCTAATCTAGGTTATAAAATAGATCCTTATTTTATCGAAAAAATTGAAGATGAAAAGGGCAATGTTTTGTATGAACATAAAGAGAAAAAAGAACTTGTTTTAGATCCTAGTGTTGTATTTATTTTAAATGAATTATTAACTGGTACATATGCTAGTGAATTAATTGATTATTCATATCCTACTTGTATTGGTTTTAGAGGTCAATTGAGTAAAAAGTATTCAATAAAAAGTGGTACAACGGATAAAGATAATTTATTGTTTGGTTACAATCCTAATTATTTACTTGGTGGTTGGATTGGCTATGATGATAATAAAGATACTGATGGGAATAATAGTTATGCTTTAAAACAAATATGGATTGAGGTTATGGAGAAGTATAATAAAAAGGATAATTGGTATGATATTCCTGATAATGTTGTTGGATTAATCATGGATCCTGTAAATGGTAATATAGCAACCAATGAATCTTTACATAAAAGAATATTATATTATTTAAAGGGTACAGAACCAAAAGAAAAATGACATAAGTCATTTTTTTAGTACAAAATTTTTAAGCACCAACAATTTTCATAATTTCTTGTTTACTTATTTTGCAAGCATCAGTTATAATTTCAAAATGCCAAAAATCAAGATTACTCTTGATTTTGGATCTTTTGGATTTTTTCAACTGATAA
>CAKPJE010000048.1 GCA_934162555.1 uncultured Bacilli bacterium
CTATATAACTCTTACTAGTCAAACTTCTATTTTTCTTTAATTCTTCAATTATTTTTAAATCAGGATTTTCTATAGTATGATACATCAAACAAATAACCACACCAAAAACAGCATTCGTTAATAATATTTGTGGATTTTGAGATTGAATAAAAGCTGTTAAGATAAGTAAAACAACAAGTGTTATAACAGGTATAAAATTTTTATCCTTAATCTTAGACAAAAATTTAATAATTAATACTAAAATTATTAACATGTATAATCCTGTTATTCCAAAAACAAAATTAACACTCGCGCCAGATGTATATTTTGCACCGCCATCATCATTAAATTGAATAGGTAACCACATTATTATTACTGAACATAATAAATTAAAAATTAAAGAAATAAAATGGCATTTCTTATATTTTTTTAATTTTTCCTCACCTTTATATTTTTCAGGGGTTGTAAGAGCAATTGTATAACTCATAAATTTCGACAACCATAATGTTATAAAAATCAAAAATATTTTTTGAATTATAGTACTTATACCATTTACATTTATTGTAAACACTATCAATAATTCTGTAATCATTGAAAATATAGAAATTATCAATAATTCAGAAAATATTATATTTTCTAATTTTTTTTCTTGCTCTTTACTGAAGAATATAAAAGTAAGTATTAATGTATATAATAATGCCGATACCGTCAAAAAAATTGTCCCGCTTGCCATCAGTTATCAACTCCCAATATTCTATAATTAGTATACCATGAAAAAAAGCAAATAGATATACATTTGCTTCTATTTTAAAACTTTTTTTACAGATTTTTCTACTATTTGATTTCCAATATTCTCTAACTTAATAAAATCCTGTTTATTATTTTTAGTATAAGGTATTTTTTCAATCATTTCAACATATGATGGCACTTCATAATCAGGAAGTTCTTGTTTACATCTTTCAAAAATAATTTTCTTTGCTTCATCATAATTTTTTATTTCTTCACTCGTTACTACAAAAGCCATAGGTACACTAACAGACTTTGCATCATTTACACCAACTACGACACATTCTTTTATAAAAGGTATATTCATAATCACTTCTTCAATAGTATCAGGACTAATCTTAAAAGCTTCTTTTTTTATAATTCTTCTATTTCTTCCCTTTGTAAATATAAAGCCATCACTATCTATATAACACAAATCACCAGAACTAACCCATTCTTTTCCATTCTCATCTGTTTCTTTAATTCTATTTGTTTCATTCGGATTATTTAAGTACTCTACAAATAAATTATCAGATGATATCTTAAGCTCACCTATTTCACCATGTTTAACTATTTTATTATTTTCATCAACTATTTTTATGTCAACACCATGCATGGGAATACCAATACTTCCTGGTTTACCAGCAAACATTGGCGTTACTAAAGCAGCACCCAAGTCTTCATTATTACCATATCCATTAACAATAATTTTATTAAATTTTTGTTGCATTTCAATTATTTCTTCAGCACTAATCTTATCTCCACCAGAAACAAACACACTCGCTTTTTTAATACCAACTAATACTCGTTCCATTTCTTTTAATTTGCTCTTTAATTCTTTAAAAGAACCACTTTTTTCTAACTCGTCTATTTCTTTTTCAAGTTTCAATATTCTATTATAAATATATCTATAATGTAAAGGAGCTGCAAGTGATATATCAAATTTTCCCAAGTCATTGTATACTGTATTCTCATCGACAAATGGATTCATCTCTGCTTTCATTGTAAATGCCATACTTGCATATATTGAATTGCCAAGTCCATATATTATAAAAGGCGGAACTGATACATGCATAATATTTCCCTCATAAAATGGTAAATCAGTATATGCCATTTTTTGAACAGCTGAATTAAAATTATATTCTGTGTGAACAATTTGCTTAGGTTTTCCCGTACTACCACTAGATTGTACTATTTGTGCTGGTCTATCCTTTTCAAAACCGATTGGCAAAACATTTACATCACTCGCATTTTTAACAAAGTTACTCATTCTAATAAATTTTTTATTTGGTAATTCTATTTCTTTACCATCTTTTTTATCTTTAATATTAGCCAATACTTTAATAATCGGGTTCAAATAATCCTTTGGTGAACACACTATTACTTTTTTTACATCGGTTTCATTTATAATATCATTTACAATTGGTACCATATTTTCAAACACAATTAAATATTCACTTTCAGTAGAATTAATATATTTTATTAAATCTTTTCCTTTTGCCCTTAAATCAATCCAAGAAGCAGTACAACCAAGTTTTGAAAGTGCAAGCAAACACTCTTGTACAACTGGCATATTAATTGTTAATATTGATACTGTTTTTCCTTCTCTCAATCCTTCTTTATAGAGAGCAGCTGCTAATTTATCAGCAGACTTTAAAAGTTCCCCATAGTTCATATTGTTTCCCAAAAATCCCGTAGCATATAGTTTTTCTTTACCTATACTCTCATTTTTAATTAATGAATACATTGTTTGGTTCAAATTAAATTCTTTTATTGGTTTCTTTCTATAATATTTGCTTACATCAACTTCAAACATATTTTTTCCCTTTCATTAATACTCTTTAAACAAGACTATTTGATTAATTTTTTTATTTTCTTATCTTTTTCCTGTAATGGCTTAAAATCTAATTTACCACTAGCTGTTCTAGGTAATGGTTTGTCATAAAACTCATAATATCTAGCAACATTACTATCTCCAAGAGTATGTTTAATTAAATTATCAATTTTCTTTTTTAAAGCAGCAATATCACAATTATTATCTCTTAAATAAATATGATATTTAGGTACATATTGTAATTCGTTATCTTCTAATTTTGTTACTATTGCCTCTTCAGGATAAACATTCTCAACACCACAAACAAAACATCTCTTTAATCTATCAATATATTCTATCTCACCTTTAGCATTTAATTTTACAATATCGCCAGTAACTAACCATTTTTGATTATTTTTTTCAATAAAGACTTTTTTATTCTCTTCTTCGTTATTATGGTATCCTATCATCATACCTGGACCAGTAACACATAATAATCCTACTTCTCCAATATTCAATTCTTCATAAGTCATTGGATCAACTACCATTTGATTATTAAAAGGTATTATAGTTCCAACAACATGATCAGAACTTTTTTTACCTTTTTTAACAGCTACAGGAGCCCACATTTCTGTCATTCCAAGACCATTCCATAAATTATCAGGTGCACCAAGTTCTTCTAACATCATATTCATTACAAGTTCTGTAAACAATTTTAATTGTTCACCACCAGATACTGCCATTTTTAAAAATTCGAGAGACAACTTTTTTTTGTCCGCTTTTTCAAGAAGAATTTTTAGTTGCTTCAAATAATCAATATAATTTTCATTATTACTTAAAGTAAAATCTATTTTTTTAAAATTAGGATCAATTTCCATAAATACATCATTTATAAAATGTTCCCATTGAATAGGGCCTGCAAATAAACCATTTGGTTTTATACTATAAAACTCATCTTTAAACAAACTTGGTAATCCTTTTAATGTCAAAGCAACTTGGTAATTAGAAGATAGAGCAAAATGAAGCGCAACTTTACCAAATGCAATAAATTGGGGCAAATTGCCCATAAAAATATCCCCTGGTTTTAACTCGGTTACAAAATCCAATGATCGTACAACACAATTTATACCATTACTATCTAGTTCAACACCCTTATGAACCCCACTACTTCCACCAGTAAACATAATATCACTGATTTTTTTATTCTCATAAGCAGGAAATAAAGCATCCTTAAAATTTCTACCATCTTTCAAAACATGTTTTAGTTTTTTATCAAGTTTAAAAACATTATTACCATTTATAAAAGACTTAATATTATAAAGTACTTTTAATTTTTTATCATCAATCGACATAGTTAAAGGGAAAGTAATAATATCAATGTTGTCAAATGCCTTTGCTTTTTTTAATTTTCCATAAGCATCATTAATTCCAATAAACATCTTAGGTTTAACCATTTCTAAATCTTTTAACATCATATATTCACTAGAAAAAGGATTAATAGGACAATTAATCGCTCCTAATTTATTAAGTGCATATGATATATATATTGATTCAGGAGTATTTAAAGTTGAAGTAACAATAATATCATTATTTCTTACACCCCTTTTATATAAAGCCCTAGCATATTCATCAATAATATTATGAAGTTCCCCATAAGTAATACTTTCATTTCCAAATACAATTGCAACAGAATTCATATATTCTTTGTTTCTTTCATACAAGAAATTATATGATGTATCATTAGGTAATTCAACATTTTTAAAGTCTTTGCCAAAAAGATTTTCATTCAAATTCATTTCCGATGGTTTTAACATAGTACCTCCTTTTTTCAAGAGTTATTATACTATTTGAAGCATGTAGTGTCAAACATATTTATTAGCTCATATCATTTTTTTTGTAGTATTATAATTGATGTGACACCATTTGTATATACAAAAAGCGATAAATCCGTTAAAATAGTTATTGCAAACAAACTTTAAAGAAAGGATCTATCGCTTATGACAATTATACCACAAAACAATGGATATTTACCACATGAATTAAACACAAAATTAAAAAAGGCCTAAGCCTCTTTCAATTGATATAAATAATAATCAAACATTTTACCCTCAAACTTCTGTTTCTCATGACTAACAAGCTCATAGGTAACACCCAGTTTTTCAGACACAGGGTAATCTTCTTTACCCTTAGTTATATAAATAACAAAATCAACTTCCTTATTATCAATATATTTATTTAATTCATCTATATTCTCAGGATATTTTTTATATTTAAAATTTAATTTTTCAAAATACTTAGTATTAGGAACAATACCCGTAGTAGTATAGAATCCCATATCTAAATAACCATAATTCAAAATAGTAGGATTTTCTTTCCTCATAATAATATCCCTAAACTTATATTGAACCATATTTTCTTTCTTAACCTTCATCAAATAAGTATTTGGACTAACAAAATAAGTCAAAACAATAATCAATATCATATAAGGAATACATAAAAATTTATTTAATTTTACATTTTTCAAATAACTAACAAAGTAAATTAAACCAAATAAAATAAATATTAATACCGGTAATATATAATATAAAAAGTAAATACCACCAATATATATAAATAAAATTGAACAAATCAAAGAAGTCAAAACAACTACCTTTTCTCTAAATTTAACCTTTTTACTAAAAAGTGGGAATATCAATAAACCAAATATAATTAACATATATATCTTATTAGCATACAAATTTCTACCAAAGTAATAAAAACAATTAAATAATTTTCTAAAAATATTAACCTTAGTTTCAGTATATGAAAATAAATTAATAAAAATATAAACATTAAAGAAATCCTTAATCGCCCCATTAACACCAAAATATATAAGCCATGGTATTAAAGGCGTAAACATGCCAAACAAATATACAAAAGGAGAAATAAATGCCTTTTTAAAGTTCTTTTGTTTAAGTAAAGAAATAAACAAACAAACCATAAAAGCAAAATTAATACCAAGAACAGTATATTTAGTTAAAAAAATTAAACCAGCCATAAAACCAACTAAATATATTTTTTTATAACTAATCTCATTTGTTCTAGCATACTTTATAAGTTCATATAAACTATACATCATCATCGGAAAACAAAATTCTTCACAACTAGAACCATGCCTAAAACCTGTAGCCGTATAAATTAAAAATGCAAACAAAGGTAAAATAATATAACTATATTTTTCCTCCAAATACAAATTTATAATCTTATGAGTTAAATATAAAAATATTGTACTAGAAACAACCTCTAAAACAAAAACTCCCAAAAAAGAAGTATTTGATATTAAATAACCAATACCATATATTAAATATAAAAACGGACCCTTTTGTTCAAACAAATCCTTAAAAACAATTCTACCATTAAATAATCCCTTACCCATTGTAAAAAAAGCATTAGCATCGCACCAATCATTTAAAGGATATAAAGGTGAAGATTTAGATGCTAACAAAAGTATTAATAATGATACAATAAAACAATATAAAATAATTTTTTTGTTTTTCATTTTCTCACCTTAATCATTTTATCACAATATTCGACAATTTTCTACAATTCTAATAAGAAAATGTCTAGAAATGTAAAAAATTATGCTTTAGATATTTCAATAAATATTAATAAATAAGATATAGATAATAAAAATCCACCAAAAACATCAGTTGGATAATGAACACCCAAATATATTCTACTAATACCAATTAGTAAAATTAAAATAATTAATAAACCAATAAATATTTTTTTATATTTAAAGTTACTCTTACATAACAAATAAATCAAAAATCCATAAAATGCCATTGAAACCATAGAATGACCACTTGGGAAACTATAACCAGACTCACTAATAATACTATTAATAGGCCTTAACCTTTTAAAAGTATGCTTAAGTATTTGATTTAATAAAGTAATAATAACCAAATTAGAAGCCATAAGTATTCTATTTTTTTTATTTTTTAAAAATAATAATATAATGCAACAAGGCACAATTACATAAGCACTCCCAAAAACTGTTATAACTTTCATAAAATTTGTTAATAAATCATTTTTATATTTAAATAAATTAATTATATAATTATCAATAAATAAATTATCATATTTTAAAACCAAAATTAAAACAACTAAAAATAAGCTAAAAGAAATTAATGACATTACTTTTTTTCTATTCATTTTTACCACCACTAATATTTTATCATTTTTTTAAATGAAAAAAAAGGTTAAAACCCTTAATAGATGTATATACCATTAATTTTATCTTCCATAGCTTCAGTTAAATCATTAATTTCCCATTTACCATCTTGCTTAGTCAAACTAAAAGTAAGAGTATATTTTACACGTTCTTTTTCCTTTTCTAATTCATCTAATTGATATGATAAAAATTTACTTTCATTATACACCCCATTATCAGTAAACTCATCTCGATGATCATTTAAATAATTTTCTGCTTCGGCAAGTCTTTTACCAAAATTAGTTACCTCAATTTGAACAGTTACATAAGCATTATTTCCATCAATTGTTTCTTCTTTTATTTCATATACTAAAGACTTATACTGTTTTTTCATTAATTCTTTATATCTTTCCTTCTGCTCGGAAGTATAATTAGTCTTATTTATCATACCATCTAAATCAGAAATAACATCCTTATGTAAAACTTGATAATTTGATAAAAACTGTTCAACCTTTTTAGTTGGTGTATTATTAAGCTCACATCCAACCATTAGAAAAATACTCAATATTACTAGTAATTTCTTCATTTTTTTCCTCCTAGCAATATTATGAGTATTTAATTTTTTTTTATACATTTTTTTAAAATTCGCAGTTACCTGGTGTTCTTGGATAAGCAATAACATCTCTTATATTATCAACACCTGTTAAATAAATTAATAATCTTTCAAATCCCATTCCAAATCCTGAATGAACACAAGTTCCATATTTTCTCAAATTTAAATACCATTCCATACTCTTTTTGTCCATTCCAAGTTCATCCATTCTTTGAACAAGTTTTTCATAAGACTCTTCTCTCTGAGATCCACCCATTAATTCTCCAGCACCAGGAACTTCTAGATCAACAGCAGCGACTGTTTTACCATCATTATTTTGTTTCATATAAAATGCTTTAATATCTTTTGGCCAATCAGTTACAAATACAGGTCCATCAAAATATTCAGTTATATATTTTTCATGTTCTTTAGCTATATCTTCACCTTGTTTTGGTTCAAACTCCCATTTAACATCAGCTTTCTTTAAAACTTCAATTAAATCATGATGTGTAATATGAGCAAATTTAGAATTAATTAATTTATTTAATTTTTCTAATAATCCTTTTTCTACAAATGAATCAAAGAAATTCATTTCATCTTTACAATTATCTAAAACATATTTTACAACATATTTTAACATATTTTCCATTATTTCCATATCACCATTTAAATCGCAGAATGCAATTTCTGGTTCAATCATCCAAAATTCACTAGCATGAGTTTTTGTATTTGAATTTTCAGCTCTAAATGTTGGAC
>CAKPJE010000049.1 GCA_934162555.1 uncultured Bacilli bacterium
ACATTTGATACTAAAGGTGGAAGTAAAATAGATAGTATTACTATTGGTAAAGATACTGAGCTTACACTTCCAAAAGAACCAACAAGAGATGGTTATATTTTCAAAGGTTGGGTTGATAAAAATGAAACACCAATTTATGATAAAGTATTACTTGCAGAAGATACAACTCTTTATGCAGTATGGGAAAAGTAAAAAAATTAAGGTGCTATGAAAAATTATATTATAGTATGAAGTATATTAAAACAAACAGAAAATTTGCAAATAAAGTTTAATAAGCAGCACCCCACTGCTTATTTTTTATTTCATAAAAAATATTTATTATTTAATAACTTATATACATTTTTTAATAATAAGGAATTAGTAGCTTGAAATTACAATTAATTCTATTAGATGATTTATTTTATCGAGGAACCGGTCCGACAGGCCCAATAGGACCAAGTGGAGAAAATGGAATTGATGGAAACAACGTTTCTATATTAGGATCATATGATACATATGAAAAGTTAATAGCAGACCATCCAAAAGGAAATCCTAACGATTCATACTTAGTAGATGATGATTTGTATGTTTGGTCAGATAATGACAATAAATGGATTAATGTAGGAAAAATAAGAGGTCCCGAAGGAAAACAAGGCCCGGTTGGTCCAAAAGGAGATAGAGGCGACATCGGTCCAACAGGCCCCGAATTAATAAGAACAGTTTACTTAGTTTCGTTCAATAACGGAAACGAAAAACAAGTCGCACCCAACAACGAATTACCAATTGATAGAGTTGAACTTGATATAGATAATATATTAGAATTGGATGACAACAAAATTAAATTCAATGAAACAGGCTATTATAAAATAGAATTTATTGTATCAGGTTATATTCTAAATGGAGAAAAATTTGATCCTAAAAAAGACTTTATATCAGTTGGTCTAAGACTTGTTGGAACAGATAATATATATATCGGTTCAAGTAAATGGATATATGAAAGTAAAACAACTCAGTTATACTCACAAGGCTTATTAAGCATCAATGATACAAATAATACCTATGAATTAGTCAATTTAGGTTCCAAAGATATATACTTAACAACTCCTGATTTAAATGATATTACATCCCACTCCTATTTTACGAATGCAATCATAAATATTATGATTACATATCTAGGAAAATAACTATTTTTATAGTTTTTTTTCTTTTGGTATATAGACAATATAGGTTCCCAGGTGTTATACTTTTTATAGAAGAAAATGGAGGATGAAGTATGACAAAATATGTATTTGTAACTGGAGGCGTTGTATCAGGATTAGGGAAAGGTATAACAGCATCTTCAATTGCGCTATTACTAAAATCAAGAGGATATAAAGTATTTATGCAAAAATTTGATCCCTATATCAATGTTGATCCTGGAACAATGAACCCAATACAACATGGAGAAGTTTTTGTAACCTATGATGGCTGTGAAACAGATCTTGATTTAGGACACTACGAAAGATTTATTGATGAAGAATTAAATTACACATCAAATATAACCAATGGTAAAATATTCTCTTCAGTAATCGAAAAAGAAAGACGAGGAGACTATTTAGGTGCGACTGTTCAAATGGTTCCCCATATAACAAACGAAATAAAAAACAAGGTATATGAAGCAGGAGCAAGTACAGGCGCTGACATCGTAATAACTGAAATAGGCGGAACAGTAGGCGATATAGAATCACAATCAATGATTGAAGCATTAAGACAAATAAGTTATGAAAAAGGAAAAGGAAATACATTTTTTGTTCATTGTACGTTAGTACCATTCATATATGGCTCAGATGAATTAAAAACAAAACCAACACAAAATAGTGTAAGAGATTTAAGAAACATGGGAATTCAGCCAGATGCTCTAGTAATTCGTGTCCCTTTCAAAGCAAATGAAAGCATAAAAAAGAAACTATCACTATTCTGTTCATTGCCACAAGAAAATATAATCGATTCCGTAGATGTTAAAAATTTATATGAAATACCAATAAACTATTACAATCAAAAATTTGATGAAATAATATTAAAACATTTTGGATTAAATCTAAAAAAAGCAAGCCTAAAATATTGGACAGATTTAATAGATAAAGTAAACAACTTAAATAAAGAAACAGAAATATCATTAGTAGGAAAATATACTGAATTACATGATGCTTATATATCCGTAGCAGAAGCTTTAAAACATGCAGGTTACAAATACAATACAAAAATAAAAATAAATTGGGTAAATTCAGAAGAATTAGAAAAAGAAATTGATTTAAAAGCAATATTTAAAAATACTAAAGGTATAATTGTTCCCGGAGGATTTGGTACAAGAGGGACACTTGGAATGATGAAAGCAGTTGAATATGCAAGAACAAATAAAGTCCCTTTTCTAGGAATATGCTTAGGAATGCAAATAGCAGTTATAGAATATGCTAGAAATGTTTTAAAAATAGAAGATGCAACATCAACAGAATTTAATTCGTTTACAAGTAATCCTATAATAGATTTAATGGCCGATCAAAAAGCAATCAGTAATATGGGAGGAACACTAAGATTAGGTAATTATGAATGTACAATAAAAAAGGATACTTTAGCAAGTAAATTATATAAAGAAGAAAAAGTGCAGGAGCGCCACAGACATAGATATGAATTTAATAATGCATATAAAGAAAAAATGGAAGAAAACGGTTTAATAATATCAGGAATAAATGATGTAAACAATTTAGTAGAAATAGTAGAATTAAAAGATCATCCATTCTTTATAGCATGTCAATTTCATCCAGAATTCAAAAGTAGACCAACAAGACCTCATCCATTATTTGATGGTTTTATCAAAGCAAGCACAAAATAAAAGATTCAATTAAGAATCTTTTTTCTTTAACCAATTCTTTCCTTCTAACATATAAGTAACTAACATAGAAGAAGCAGAATCACCAACAACATTTAAAACGGTAGCAGGAGCATCGATTATAGTAGCAATAACTGTAAGCATTGGAAGTGCTGATATAGGAGCACCCAGTAAAGAAATAATAAATGCTTCTGAAATGGTACCTCCACCAATTGGTAATGCAGTTACTAAAAGAGTCGCACACAAAGAAGTAAATAAAATTTTAGCAAACGAAACATCTAAATTAAACAAAAATACCAAAAACATTATTTTAAATGCACTACCAACAATAGAACCATCCTTGTGGAAATTGGTACCAAGAGGTATAGCAGTTGAAGCAATATCATTAGGTACTCCAATATTTTCTGTTGCTTTAAGATTAGCAGGAATTGAAGCCGCTGATGAACATGTAGATAAAGCTGTAATAGTAGGTGCAATAATATATTTAAAATATCTTTTTAAACCAGTTTTTCCTCCAGCTATATAAGCATAAAAACCATATACAATAAAATAAATAATAATAGATATTAAAAAATATATTATAAAAGTTTTGATATATCCAGAAGTGATATTCCCCCCAAAATTACCAACTAAAACAGCAGCATAAGTCCCAAGCCCAATAGGTGCATAAAGCATAATTATATTAATAACCTTTTGTATAACGTAGTTTAAATTATCTAAAAATTCTATTATTTTAATGCCTTTTTCTTTAGATTTATTTAAAGCAATACCAAATATAATAGATGCAACTATTAAAGCAATCATATTATTAATACTTAATAAATCACTGAAATTAGAAACTGATAAAGTGCTAACAAATTTTTCTAAAAAATTTACTTTTTCAGGAGTACTAACTTCATAAATATAATCAACACTTTTTACTAAAGGTGTTATATTAGATGCTATAATACCAAGTAAAGCACTTATTATGGAAGTCATTAAAAATACAACAAAGGTTGTTATCAAAACTTTACCAACTCTTTTGGGTTTATTCATTTTACCAATAGAAGTACTTATATTTAAAAATATGATAGGTACAATAATACAAGTAAGTAAATTAATGAATAAATCGCCTAAAGGTTTAATATAATTAGTTTTTTCTTTAAAAATGAGACCTATAATCGCACCAACTACAATACTAATTATAAGATAAATAGAATTCTTATAATTTTCCCAAACTTTTTTCATAAATCTCCCTTCAATGAAGTATATTAAAAAAAATAAAAAATATGAAAAAATATAATTCATATATAGTAAAATATATAAAACATACATTAAATTGAAAACAATATATATTTTTAATTATAAAAACTCTTGCTTTTTAGTAAAAATTGTATTATTATATCAATATAAATGTTGATTGGAAGAGTATAATTGCTATTCATGATAGAAAGTTAATGGTTGATGGAAATTAATATGAAAGTAATTAGAAAGACACCAGGAGTGCTTAAAGAATTAAGTAGAATAAGCCGGTTAAAACCGTTATATTTAAAGAGCGACTATTTATAGTAATAAAGGTGGTACCGCGGATTAACAGTGATTCGTCCTTTTTTAAGGATGACACTGTTTTTTATGTAATAGGAGGGAAAATTATGAAAATTAATGCAAATGAATTAAAAAATTATGCAGACAAAGAAATAGTATTTGAAGGATTTGTTGATGCCATAAGAGATATTAAATGGGTTCAATTTGTAGTCCTAAGAGATAATACTGGAAAAGTTCAAATGACAATCGAAAAATCCTTAGAAAGTAATAAGGAAATGGTTGAACTAATCAGTACTTTACCACTTGAAAGTACAGTAAAAGTAAACTGTAAAGTTGTAATGAATCCAAATGTAAAATTAAATGGAATGGAATTAATACCAACTAAAATAGAGGTAACAAGTAAAAGTGAAAATGAATTACCATTCAACTATAAGGATTTAGAAAATGTAAATTTAGATACAAGATTAGATTATCGTTTTATTGATTTAAGAAATGAAAAAAATATGAAAATATTTGAAATTCAAAGTACAATAGTAAGATATATGAGAGAGTATCTATACAATCATAAATTTACAGAAATTCATACACCAAAATTAATAGGTGCTGCAAGTGAATCTGGTTCAGAAGTGTTTGAAGTAAAATATTTTGATAGAAAAGCTTATCTTGCTCAATCACCACAATTTTATAAACAAATGGCTATGGCAAGCGGATTTAATAGAGTATTTGAAGTCGCACCATGTTTTAGAGCAGAAAATTCTAATACTAGTAGACATGCTACTGAGTTTACAAGTTTTGATGTTGAATTCAGTTATATAAATTCATTTAATGATGTAATGAATTTAGAAGCAGAAATGCTTGCATATGCTCTATCTAAAACAAATGAAGAATGGAAAGATGATATCAAGAATATTTTTGGAACAGAAATAAAAGTTCCTACATTACCATTCCCTAAGATGACTTTAAAAGATGTTTACAAAGAACTTGAAGAAAGATATGGTTATGTTGTTCCAGAAAGTGAAAAAATTGATTTAACAACAGAAGCTGAAAAATTAGTTTATAAACTTGCCCAAGATAAATTTGATCATGAATTTATGTTTATTACTGATTATCCAGCTGATAAAAGAGCTTTCTATCATATGCGTGATGAAAATGGTGTTCTACAAGGTTATGATTTAATTTGGAGAGGTGTAGAAATAACTACTGGTGCCCAAAGAGAACATAGATATGAAGAAATTGTTAAAAATGCAAATGAAAAAGGATTAGTAGAAGATGTTAAATTTTACTTAGAATTCTTTAAATATGGATGTCCTCCACATGGTGGCTTTGCAATTGGTGTTGATAGACTAACAATGTTATTACTTGGTATATCAAATGTTAAAGAATCAATGTTCTTATTTAGAGGACCAAATAGATTAAATCCATAAAGAGTATAGTTCAAAACTATATTCTTTTTGTTCCAAAAACAACTAGTTATCGACCATTTTTAACTATCAATACATAAAAAGTAGTCGATAACTCGACTTAAATAAAAAAATTATTCTTTATTAGCACTCTTTCTTGACATCTGCTAACAATAGTGGTATAACTATATTACAGAGAAAGAGAGTGAGAAATATGAAAAAGAAAGAATTTAAATCAGAATCTAAAAAATTATTAGACTTAATGATAAATTCAATATACACAAATAGAGAAATATTTTTAAGGGAGCTTATATCAAATGCAAGTGATGCTTTAGATAAGTTATACTATAAATCACTAACAGATGCAAATATTAAAGTAAATAAGGATGACTTAAAAATCAACATAAGTATTGATAAAGAAAATAATACTTTAATAATTGAAGATAATGGTATTGGTATGACTGAAGAAGAGTTAGAATCTAATTTAGGTACAATTGCCAAAAGTGGTTCATTAGTATTTAAAGAAATGAATGAATCAAATAAAGATATTGATATTATTGGTAAATTTGGTGTTGGTTTTTATTCAGCATTTATGGTAAGTGATAAAGTAGATGTTCTAAGTAAAAGCATTGATAGTGATAAAGCTTATCTATGGGAGAGTGAAGGAGCTGATGGCTATACAATAACGGAAGCTTCAAAAGAAACAAATGGTACTATCATAAGGTTGCACTTAAAAAAAGATACTGAAGATGATAAGTATTCTGAATATTTAGATGAATATAAAATTAAAGAATTAGTAAAAAAATATTCTGATTATGTAAGATATCCAATAATAATGGAAGTACACACTTCAAAACCAAAAAAAGATAATGAAAAAGAATACGAAGATGTTGTAGAAAATGAAACATTAAATAGTATGGTTCCTATTTGGAAAAAAGATAAAAAGGATATAAAAGAAGATGAATATGATAATTATTATATTGACAAATATTATGATTATGAAAAGCCATTAAAAGTAATTACAACATCAGTTGAAGGTATGTGTTCATATAAGGGATTATTATTTATACCATCACATGCACCATATGATTTTTATACAAAAGAGTATGAAAAAGGATTAAGTTTATATTCAAATGGTATATTAATAATGGACAAATGTAAAGAATTGTTACCAGATTATTTTAGTTTTGTAAAGGGTGTTATTGATAGCGAAGATATTTCTTTGAATATATCAAGAGAAATGTTGCAAAGATCAAAGAATTTGAATATAATTGCTAAAAATATTGAAAATAAAATCAAAAAAGAATTAGAACTTATGATGGAAAATGATAAGGACAATTATAAAAAATTCTTTAAAGCTTTTGGAAATCAATTAAAATTTGGTATTTATAATGAATTTGGAACTCATAAAGATGAATTAAAAGACTTAGTAATGTTTTATTCTTCAAGAGAAAAGGATTTAATATCATTAAAAGAGTATGTTAAAAACATGGTAGCAGGTCAAGATAGTATTTATTATGCTTGTGGCGAAACTAATGAAAAAATAGATTTAATGCCACAAACTGAACAAGTAAAAGATAAGGATTATGATATTTTATATTTAACAGATTATATAGATGAATTTGTCCTTTCTGTATTAAATGAGTATGATGGTCATAAGTTTGTAAATGTTGCAAATGAAAACTTGAATTTAGAAAATAGTCCTGAATTAGAAAAATTTAATGAAGAAAATAAAGATTTATTAAATACTATGAAAGATGCAATTAGTATTTCTGATGTCAAGTTTACAAATAAATTAAAAAATCATTCTGTTTGTTTAACAACTAAAGGTGATGTTTCTGTTGAGATGGAAAAAGTTATTAATGCAATGCCAACAGATGAGAGAATTAATGCTGAGAAAGTCCTTGAAATTAATATGAATCATCCGATTGCAAATAAACTAAAAGATTTATATGAAAATGACAAAGAAGAATTAAAATCATATGCTAAAGTTTTATATGCTGAAGCTAGATTGATTGAGGGATTATCAATTGAAAATCCAACTGAAATAAGTAATTTGATTAATTTTATTATTTCAAAATAAAGGGAAAAGTCTAAAAACTTTTTCTTTTTTTGGTTGAATTTATAGATAATATATTGTATAATGAATATAGAATAAATGTTGATAAGTAATAAAAAAATAGAAAGAATGTTGATAACATGAAAACACTAATACATACATGCATTCATGTATTACTAAAAAACAAAATTTTTGTTGATAACTTATGTGGTGCAAGATTTTATAGGATAATTATAGATAGTGGTCCAGTTTTTTCGTGTTT
>CAKPJE010000050.1 GCA_934162555.1 uncultured Bacilli bacterium
CTTTTACATTATCTAAATATAAAATATATTTAAAGGTATAGAAAATTATTTTTATTTTTTCTTCTTTTTCATCTAATATTTCGGTCACTTTTTGTTTTAAATAGTAATTAATATTTTTTTCTAAATTCTTTGTTTTTTGATCTATATTATAGTATCTAATGTTTATATATGTTTCAACTAAACTTTCTACTATTTCTTTATCATAATATTTTTCTAGGATTAGTTTTAAATATTTAAGTATATTTTTTTTAGAAAATTCTATATATTCTTCTACTACCATTTTTTCACCTACTCTGTATAACTAAATTCTATAATTGAATCGTCATTTATTATTGGATATGTATAATTTTTACTTGTATCTGCTTTATAAAATTTAACAACTTCACTTGATTCTGAGTCCATGTTAAAGGTTATACTGTTTATGTAATCATATCCGTCTATATTAATTGTTGTATAATTTATTTTTTTTAGATAAATACTATTTGTCATATCTAATATAACTTTATTGGGATCGAAAGTTAGAGTTATTTGTGCGGATAAACATTTATTTTTATTTTCTTCACTTAAGGAAATATATGTTGTTCTATCTATTCTATCGTTTATTGAATAGTTATCAAATGCTTCTTTTACTAAATAAAAATCTTTGGTATTTGTTATATTGAAATTTAGATATGTTCTTAATGATTCATCATCTATTTTATAATATAATCCACTTTTACCTACTTTTAATATAAATCTACCACTTATTGTTTTTTTATATGGACTTGTACTTTTTACGGTTATTTCCATAAAGGCTTCATCACCATCTTTAAATGTTGTATTGGGTGTTATTAGGGCATTAAAAGTATTTGTTTCAGCATCTGTATATAAAATCCCACCTGTACTATTTGTTTCACATATTACATTACTTGAACAAACATAGCTTATTTCATATGTTATATCACTACTTGCATGTACTAAGTTGTTTTTTCTGTTGTTTAGATTTATGGTTATTGGATATGGATCTGCAGCGGACCAGTTATCAACTTGATAAATTGACCTATTGGGTGTTAGTTTATCACTGCTGAAATAAAAACTTTTTGTTGCTAGATAAGAGTCTCTTAAACCATTATATATATATCTTCCATAAGTTATCATTATTGTTGATACAATTATTACTAAACATATTATTATATATATTAATTTTTTCTTTGATTTCATTTTTTACCTATTTCTTTTGTGATTGCGAATATTTCATAAACGAATGCAGCAAACATTGGGAGAATTATTATAAATAAATAGCCCCATGTAGATACTAAGATATTGTGAATTGTTCCTAGACAAGGAAATGATTTGATATTTTTTTCTGTTCCTAATATATTATCTTTTGAAATAATTTTATCATTTTCTAATACTATATTTCCATTTTCTATTTTTTTAATAGAGGATGATTTTATTGATACTTTTGAAGAATATATTTCATAGTATACTACATTATCTTTTACTTCTATATCCTCATTTTTTTTAATTATTAATAAATCACTTTTTTTATATAGTGAATCATCATTTAGTGTTACTATATAACTATTTTTATATTCAATAATATTGTATTTATTGTATGATAATAATTCATGAGTTATTATTATTGCTACTAAAAAATAAATTATGAATAAAATGGTTCCCAATCTTTTTTTCATATCATCACCTTAATAAGTATATCATAAATTGTCGTTCTATGTAAATGATATTTTGTCATAAGAAAAAGGAAAAAATTGTTTTCCTTTTAAATTGCTTTTTTTCTTATACTATCTATAATGTTTTTATTCTTAATTTTATTTTGAGCATATAAAGATATTAATTCAATAATTAGTATCAGTCCTAATAATGCATATATATAGATATCTACTGGGAATGGCAATATTTTTTCACTATTTGTTATTAATTTTGAAAACAATATTTGTGCTATTACAAATATAGTGGATATAATTGTTCCTGAATATATTGTTTTTAAACATAAAAATAGTATTTCTAATTTTAACATTTTATTTAATCCTTTTTTTGATAGTCCTATACTCCTTAAAATCGCAAATTCTGTTTCTCTTAAAGATAAATTTGTATTTAAAGTATTTATTATATTTGTTAAACTTATAATAATTGTAAATGTTACAAAGGAATATAAAACTAATTTATAGGCAAATAATTGTTTTCTTTCTTTGTATTCATTAATTGCATTATTTGTATAATACAATGTTTCTTCATTTTCATCTCTAATATCTTGAATTTTTGAATCCAACTGCATAAAATTTTTACTATCAATATTTATGTAATAATCATTTCCCATACTCATTTGTTGATTTTTTAAAATATAATTTTTATAGATTGTTTCATACTCTGATAGTGGCAAAATAATTGCCGTTTCATACATAGTTTTATCATATGTTTTATTTACTAATTTTATATTTTTAAATGTATAATAGCATTCTTTTTCATTGCACAAACTTAGTTCTTCTAAGTTATTATATTTGGCTATTTTATATTCTTTTTCTTCTTTAGTTATTGTTTGAATGTTATACAATATAGTTTCATTTTTAATACCTAATTTTTTTGCATATTTTGCATAACTTGAATCATCTAAACCTATTATTTTTATTGTCATATTATTTAATCTATCTTGATATTTATTAAGTGCTTCTTTTGTTAATGATTCTTCATTCATTCTTGTATTTAAATATGAAATTTTAGTAACATTAATTTTATCAATATATGGCATATTTTCAATTGTTTCTAGTATTTCTTTTTGATTTTTGCTTTCTAGTAAATTAATTGTTATATCTGATTCAGTTGTGTAATCTTCCATTTGTAATATACCAATTTTACAAAATGTTGCTAGTACTATAAACAAAATCATACTTATAGTTAATGATTCTGTTGTTACTTTGAATTTTGAGTTATTCCTTTTAATATTTTTATAAGCAAGCTCACCTTCATAACCAAAATATTTTTTTATTTTAGGGTAATTTTCTTGAGTTTTTAATATATTGTTTTCTTTTACTAGCTTTATTGGTGATACCATACTTGCTTCTTTTGCTGGCTTTAAACCTGAAATAATTATTGTCGCTACTATAAATATTAATGATATTATATTAAATGGTAAATAAAATGATATTTTATATGGGCTTTCAATAATTTCTTTTAAAATCTTGTTGACAAGATTTATAATAATTGATGTCATTCTTAAAGATATGATTATTCCTATTGGGATGGCAATTAAACTTAAAATGATTATTTCTAAAAATATCATTTGTATTATTTGTTTTTTACTTGTTCCTATACTTCTTAAAACTCCAAAGTACTGTTTTCTTTCTGATAGTGAGATCAAGAAAGCATTTCTAATTGTTAAAGCACAGAATGTACTTATTATTGTCAATAAAGCTATAAACATTAAATATATTCCAAATTGATTCTTGTTGTTTGAATATTGATACATTGCATTTAATAATGCATCATTTATTTTTACATTTTCGTAGATTCTTTCATTACTAACAGAATATTTTAAATTTAATTCATCAGCTGTTTTATATATTTTATTATATATATTTATAATGCTTTTATATTTTGTAATATAGTCCACTTTGTTTATCTCTTTTGGTTTATTTTTTGTTATAATTGAATACTCTGCATAACTAAAACCATTTGAATGCAAATGTTCATATCTTGGTTCGAGTCCTACCCTATCTATGTCATAAATTCCTACTATTTCATAATCATCTATTTTATCATTAATGTCCAATTTTTTTATTTGGGCAAGTTCTTGTGGTATAATTATTTCATTTTGATTGCTAGGATATGTTCCTTTAACAATACTAAAATATTCATCAATATTATTTTCAAGTGCTTTTATATAAATTATATAATTGTTTTCTTTTATTTGTTTAAGTTCATATAAAGTGATTACTTCTTGTATTTGAGGATTATTTTTTAATTTTTCATAATCATTTTGTTGGAGATTTTTATAGATTGCATGATTTTTTCCATAATATTTATATGCATATTCAATTTTATACTTTCTTATTGTACAAAATGCTAATGACATACTAAAAATCAACGTAGTACCTAATATTATTCCTAATATAATAGCAAATGACTTTTTTTTATTTCTTTTAAGATAATTTAGTGTTAATAAGTTAATTGCTTTCATTTTTTATCATCTCATCTTTTATTATTTTTCCATCTTTAATTGTAATAACTCTTTGAGCATAATGAGCAATTTTGTCATCATGTGTTACAATGATTATTGTTTGATTGTATCTTTTGTTAGCTTCTAATAGAAGTTTCATTATTTCTATACTATTTTTGCTATCAAGGTTACCAGTTGGTTCATCTGCTAATAATACTAATGGTTTTGATAATAAACTTCTACCTATAGATACCCTTTGTTGTTCACCACCTGAGAGTTCATTTGGGATATGATTTGTTCTATTTTCTAGTCCTAACATTTTAATAAGTTCATTTAAATATTTTTCATCATATTTTTCATTTCCTAAAAGAGTAGGTAACAAAATATTTTCTTTAACATTTAAAGTTGGTATTAAGTTATAAAACTGATAAATTATATTTATTTTTTTTCTTCTTAATTCTGACATTTCTTCATCAGCTAAGGAATATATGTTTTTACCTTCTAATATTACTTCACCACTTGTAGGATTATCTACACCACCCAGCATGTGAAGAAGAGTCGATTTACCTGAGCCAGATGAACCTATTATTGCTACAAATTCTCCTGCCTTAATTTCTAAATCAATATTATCAACTGCTTTAACAATATTTTCACCTGACTCATAATATTTACATAATTTTTTCGTCTTTAATATACTCATATCTTTCCTCATTTTCCTTACTCTTTCATTATAGGTTATTTTATTTTATTCTTCAATAGAATATTAAAAAATAAACTTTATTGATTGCTTATTTTCTGACCTAATTCTTTTATTTTTCTTAATCTATGATATATACCAGATTTTGTTAATTTTGTACTTGTTTCAATACTTATTATTTCACTTAATTCTTGTAACGAACTTTCAGGATACTTTAGGCGATATGTTGCAATTAATTTATCTTTTTCATCTAATAAATCAAACATATCTTTTTCTTTTAATTTTTCAATTATTTTAACTTCATTTTGAGCAGACTGAATCATTTTTTCAACATTTGCTTGTTCACAGTTATTTAATCTATTTGTCATATTTTTATGATCCCTATATATCCTTATATCTTCGTAATATAGTAAAGCATTACTTGCACTTATTAATCTTAGAAAATCACTTATTTTTTCTGATCCTTTGATATATACCATATATCTACTTTCCCTTTGTAGAATTTTACTTCCCAAATTATATTTATTTAATAATTCATTTATTTGATTTGCTTTTTCTTTAGTTGATACTAAAAACTCTAAATGATATCTTGATTTTTTGGGATCATTTATACTTCCACAACCCAAAAATATTCCTCTTAAATATGCCCTTAATGTTTCTTCGTCATCATATATATATTTACTAGTTATATTGTTTTCTATTCCTAATGTTTCTAGGATATTATCAACGTTTTTAGTTATTTCTAATATGTATAAATATTTTTTTTGAAAATTAAATCCTTTTCTTACTGTTATTTTTACATTTATATCAAATATTTGTTTTATTGTATAAAATATTTTACGTGCGACTGATGCATTTTCAGTCGTTATTTTTATCGTTGTATCAATTTCTGCCGTTGTTGTTATAAGCGCGGATAATTCGGCTATATTTTCTGCTTCAGTAAAATCTAATTTACTTACTTCATTTTTAACTTCTGATGTAAATGACATATTAGCACCTATTAATTATACTTGTTGCTGCTATTGTTCCATCTGATGCCGCAGTTGTTAATTGGTAAACATCTTTTTTTATACAATCTCCACAAGCATATATGCCATTTATATTTGTTTCCATTTTATTGTTTACTTTTATATAACCATTCTCCGTTTCTAAACTTTCTATTTTAATAATTGATGGTACTTGGCCAATTGCCACAAATAATGCTTTAATATTATATTTATTTTTATCGGTTTCAATACTTTCTAAATAACCATCTTTGGTATTTAGTTTAGTAATTATTTCGTTTGGCATAAGGAAAACATTTTGTTTTTGTTTTAGTTCGTTTATTAAATAATTTTCAGCTCTATAATTATCACTTCGATGGATTAAATAAACTTTCGAACATATATTTGATAAATATAATGCTTCTTCAAATGCTGTATTACCACCACCTACTACAGCAACTTCATCATTTTTAAATAAATTACCATCGCATGATGCACAGAATGATATACCTTTTCCAATTAATTCGTTTTCATTTTGAAGACCTAATATTCTAGGTTTTCTTCCTGTTGCAAGGATAATATTAGATGCAGAATATACATTATTATCAGTTACAACTTCTAAATTTTTAATTTCTTTTACTTCTTCTTTTATTATTTGGATTTCTAAATTATCTATTTGGTCTAATATTTTTCTTATTAAACTAAATCCATCTATTTCAACAAATCCAGGATAGTTTTTTATACTATTTGTTTTTAATATTTGACCACCTGGCATACTTTTTTCTATTATTACAACATTTTTGCCTGCTCTTTTTAAATAGATAGCCGCTGTTAAACCAGCTATACCTGCTCCTATAATTATGCAATCAAAATTTGATTTCACCTACCCTAGCCTCCTTATATAAATTTTCAAATCTAGATGTTCTTTTTGCTTTTATAATCATTATCAAACCAATTATAATCATAATTATTGATACTAATTGAGCGATTTTAATTGGTCCAAGCATTAAAGCATCTTGTCTTAATATTTCAATTAAGAATCTTACTATTCCATACCATATTAGATATGTTCCGGTTAATTCTCCTACTTTTGTATATTTTTGTTTTCTTATTATTAATAAAATTATTAAACCTATTACATTTAGTAATGATTCATATAAAAAGGTTGGATGATAGTAAATACCATTTATTTTCATTCCTTCTATTATAAATTCTGGTATAAATAACGATTTTAACGTTTGATATGTTGTTATTGGACCATATGCTTCACCATTCATGAAGTTTCCCCATCTACCAATTATTTGACCTAATATTAAACCTACTACTATAATATCAAGTAGCAATAATTCATTTACTTTATATTTTTTTGTATAGAATGTTATAAATAATAATCCTCCTATTATTCCTCCATGAATTGCTAGGCCACCTTCCCAAATTCTGAATATACCTAGTAAATCATTTTGATATTCATGAAAGTTAAATGCTACATAATATAGTCTTGCTACAATTATGGCACATATAATTGTGTAAAAGAATAAATTGTTTAAAAAATCTTCAGTAAACCCTTTCTTTTTAGCTTCTTTTAGTATTACATAAGAAGCTGATAGTATTGCTACTAACATTATTACAGAGTACCACCTTATTTCTATAAATCCTAAATCTAATAATACTTTGTTCATATTTTTTATCCTTTCTTTTATTAATTATAACACATATCAATTAAATTTGATATCGTCCTATTTCTTTTCTTTTAATTCAAATAAAATATCTCTCAATTCTGTTG
>CAKPJE010000051.1 GCA_934162555.1 uncultured Bacilli bacterium
ATATAATACTGTGGATATGAATGTAATAAGAGAAAAATTTAGTTTTTATTATAAAGATTTTTATTTTAATAGTTGCAATATTGCTGATATAGGAATTAGTTTGTTTAATTCTTTATTCTCTTGTGGAATTGATAAATTATATAGAAATAATAATATTTTTACATTAAATGATAATGATGGACTTGATTATAGTAAATTAAATTTATCAAAAATTAATGTTAAGTATTTAGATTTAGAAACTTCTATAATTGATGATTTAAAAGATAAAGTAAGAGGTAAACAAAATGATTTAACTGATATTAATAATCGTATTGGAAAAACTGAAAAGAGTTTGCGCGCTATTAAAATAAATAAGAGACCAGAAATAGAAAAATTGCTTAGTGAAAAATTAGATTTATTAAGGGAGCGAGAAAAAGAAACAATTAGTTTATTGAAAAACATAAGTAGTGAACTTTTTACTGCTAGTACTTATTTTAATAATAATCAGGAATATTTGAAGAAAATGAGAATTATTGAAGGTATTAGAAATTCTATTGCTCATAATAATTATTATATAGAACTTAGTGATAATAAATTATTTTTTGAAGATATATATGAAGGGAAATTAACATTTAAATGTGAAGTAGATATATATGAATTCATTGATTTGATACTAAAAAATAGTTTGATTATAAAAGAATATATAGATAGTAAAAATAATCAAAAAATAAAACATTGTTTAAATTTGACATAAAAATTCTCTTGTGATATGATTTTCTTGTGCAAAAGGGGGATTTATATGAAAGAAAAAATCTTAATAGTTAATGCTGGTAGTTCATCATTAAAATTTTCTGTATATGAAATGCCAAAGAAAAAAGAATTAATAAATGGTAATATTGAAAAAATTGGTTTGGAGGATTCATTTTGTACTCTTAAATTGAATGGTCAAAAATTAGTACATAAGTATTTTGTAGAAAATCATACTAGTGCGACTGAATTTATGTTGAAAGAGTTACTAGATAATAAAATAATTGATAGTTTAGAGGAAATAGAATTTGTTGGGCATCGTATTTTACATGGTGGTGAAATATATTCTAATTCTGTTATAATTGATTCAAAAGTTTTAGAAGATATTAAAACTCTAACTAAATTAGGTCCACTTCATCATCCAGCTGAATTAGCAGTTATAGTCGCACTTCAAAATTCAATTCCGAATGTTACTAATGTTGCTGTATTTGATACTGCTTTTCATCAAACAATGCCAAAAGAAAATTATTTATATGCTACTCCATATAGTTGGTATTTGGAAAATGGTGTTAGAAAATATGGCTTTCATGGTACAAGTCATAAATATATAACTGGAGTAATGCAAGAAAAGCTAAATAAGAAAGATGTTAATATTATAAGTTGTCATTTAGGAAGTGGTGCTTCAATTGCTTGTATAAAGGATGGTAAATGTTATGATACTACAATGGGTTTGACACCTTTAGATGGATTAGTAATGGGTACTAGATCTGGATCTGTTGATCCTTCAATAATCACTTATATGATGTCGGAGTCTAATAAAACTGCTGATGAGATAATAAATGATTTAAATAAAAAGAGTGGTTTATATGGTTTATGTGGTAAGAGTGATTTTAGAGATGTTGAGGCTTTAATTGAACAAAATGATGAGAGAGCTAAGATTGCATATACTAAATTTAGAAATGCGGTTGTTAAATATATTGCTGAATATTATGTTGAATTAGATGGTAATGTTGATGCTATTATATTTACTGCTGGTATTGGCGAAAATGTTATGAGTATAAGAAAGTCAATTGTTGATAAATTATCACATTCATTACATCTTGAATTGGATGAAGAAGCTAATAAGAGTATTGCTAAATTTAAAAGTAAACAAGAAGGTATTATAACTACAAGTAATTCTAGCATTCCGGTATATGTTATACCGACTGATGAAGAAATTATGATATTAAATGATACATATTATTTAACGCATGAGAATAATAAAAAATTAAATTTAAAAAAATAGGGGGAATTAGAATGAAAAAGGGTTTAGATGTTAAAAAAAATATTGAAGATGTTATAGCACGTAGTATGAATGGTTTTGTTGATGTAAACGATAGATACCACCATAACTCATCATATACAGCTGCGCCTTCAATTATAAAAAATGGTATTTTATCAATTTCAGATCTTCATAAGAGAGGAGTTGTTAAAGTTTCTGCTAAAGTATTAAAATTGTCTGAAGACATTGAATCTCATATTAATGGTAGTGAACAAATATCACTATCCGTTGTAGGTCTTGATGATTTATACAAAAATGAAGAAGAATATGATCCTTTTAAAACTGGTTCCGTAGATTTTATAGTTTCTAATGATGTTAAAGCTGCTAGATTTTCAACTCATTATGGTAATGAATTTTTAGCTTATTCTCCTATTAATAATGATAAGATTAAATCAGTAGATGTTAGATTGTTTGAATATTTAGATGAGTTAGAAAGATTAAATGGTTCAAGTGTTAATGATATGATTTCTTTATATGAGTCTTTAAGGGAAATTGCTATTAGTTTAAGAGATAGTAAATTAAATATTCCTTTAAGAGAAATGTCTAATGGTAATAATAAATCTTTAGATATAGAAAAAATATCGGAAATGCCTAAACTTATATTAAAGTAAGTACTATTAAGTACTTATTTTTTTTACAAAAGTAGTATAAAAAAGGAAAACACTTTTTAAGTTTAACAAACTATTGAATTAGGTATTTGCTTTTTTTCTTAAAAATGATATAATACATTCGATTATGAGGTGAAAAAAATGGAAAAAACAGGCTTGGCTTCAGTTGATAAACCATGGTTAGAGAAAATAAAATATGATAACGAAATGCCTAATGTAAATATGACGGCTTATGATTATTTATATGAAGCAAATAAAAACAATTTAAATGATGTAGCGCTTATCTATGATACATTAATTGACATGGAACCAACTAAAATAACATATAAAGAATTATTTAAATTAATTGATGAATGTTCTAGAAGCTATATTAAATTAGGAATAAAAAAAGGAGATATAGTTACAGTATCATTACCAAGTTGTATAGAAAATATAGTAAGTTTTTATGCTTTAAATAGGATTGGTGCAATATCTAATTTAATTCATCCACAAGTTAGTCAAGAGGAATTAGAATTTTATTTAGAGGAAGCAGAATCTAAAATATTATTAGGTTATGGAAATATTAAAGAAAAATTAGAAAAAATAGAATATAATAAATTAAAAAAAGTTATTATAGTGGATTTAAAAGATAACATAAAATTAACAAATAAAATAAAACTTTTATTTAAAAATTTAAAAAATATAAAAATAAACTCTAATAATAATCCATTATATATTAGTTTTAAAGAATTTATGAAGATTGGTAAAACTATAAAAGATGTAAATGTTAATCACAATGGCTTTTTAACTGCAACATTAACTCATACAAGCGGGACATCTGGAAAATCAAAAGCAGTTATGACAGATTCAATTGCATTTAATAGCTCTGTTTCTGCAATTGTAAAAGAAACTAATTTATTTATGCGTCATGACAAAGAACTACTTGCTTTGCCACCATTCCCATTATATATACTAAATAATGGAGTTCATTTAGCACTTTCTAGAGGAATTGAATTAATAGTAGTGCCACAAGTTGATTATGATAATATAAGTATTTATTTTAAAAAATATAAATTAAATCATTTAAAAGGAATTCCTTTTATAATAGAGAAAATTGAACATGATAAAGGGTTTGATGATGTTGATTTAAAAGATTTTAAATTTTTAATATCTGGTGGTGGAAAATTATTAAATGAAAAAGAAATAAATATATTTTTAAAAAAACATAATTGTAAATATTCTATAGCAAATGGTTATGGTATGTCAGAAGTTGGTGGATGTGCCACATGTATGTTTGACAATACTGAAGAAATAAATACAGTTGGAAGACCTTTAATAGGCTATAATGCCAAAATAATGAGTTTAGATGGTAAAGAAGAACTAAAATATACAGAAAATAGTGTTGGTGAAATATGGCTTACTGGACCCGGTGTAATGCAAAAATACTATAAAAATGATGAGGCAACAAAAGAAATAATGCAAGTAGATGGAAATGTAAGATGGGTGAAAACAGGTGATTTAGGACAGATTACAGAAAATGGAAATCTAAAAGTTATTGGTAGAATAAAAAGAATGACATTTATATTTGATCCTAAAACTAATACTGCTTCTAAGGTTAGTCATGATTATGTGGAAAACTCTTTATGTGAAAATGGAAATGTTTTAGATAGTATTGTTGTTGCTCAAAATGATAAAAAAACACAAAATGTTTTGAAAGCATATATTGTTGTTAAAGATTCTCCTTATGAAAAAGTAGTGGAAGATTTAGATAAATTATGTAAAACTCGTTTTAGAAAACATGTTGCTCCTGTAGAATATATTGTTGTTGACAATATTCCTAAAACAAGTGCTGGTAAAGATGACTATAGATATGTGGAAAGTTTTAATAACGGAAATGCTGAACAAGTAAAAATGAAAGTATTATATAGAAAAGAAGTAAAGTAAAAATAATTTAAAATTGTATTAGAGTAAGTGCTATTAAGTACGTATTTTTTGTATTATAATAAAGTAACTAAAGGATTTCTTTGACATCTATAATATTTTATGTATAATATTTTATGTGAGGTTTTTATGGAAGAATTGTATAAATTAAAAAAAGAGTTAGAAAAAAATAAAAAAAGAAAATCAAATCATTACGAGTATTCCGATAGTTTACCTGCGAGTGCTAAAAAAGCACTTGATGATTTAGAGTTAAAACATGATACTTCTTGGATGAGAGAAATGTTTGAAAGAAATAAAAATAACTTAAATTCGGTTGCGCTTCTTTATAGGGGGAATAAGATTACTTATAAAGAAATGTTTGAAGAAGCTTATAAATATGCTAAATCATTAAAACAAATGGGATATGATGAAAATAGTGTTGTACCAGTTTGTATGTCTAATATGCCAGAATTTATATATATTTTCTTAGCGCTTAATATGATAGGTTCAACTATAAATGTAGTTGGTAGTTGGTTTAATGAAAACTATTTAATAAATATTTTAAATAATACAAATAGTAAAATGATTTTTATTTCTGATGATGAATATGAAAATTTAAAGGGTGCTATAGAAAAATCTAATATAAAAAAAATATGTATGTTTTCATTAACTGATTCTTTTAAATTGGGAAATAAATATGAAAAAATAGATAATAGATTTCATAAAATTGAAAATCTAGTTCCTAAATGTGATGCTATTATAGACAAGAATGAATTTGTAAAAATGGGAGAAAACTATGATAAAGATATAGTATATGATGGAATTTTAGATGATGTATGTGCAATTACTTATACAAGTGGCACTACTGATCCTGGTTGTCCAAAGGGTGTGGTTCATGCTAATAGAAGTTATATAACTTTATCAAGATATAAAGAATCTGATGTATCTGGTATGCCAAGTATGAGAAATTTAACTGTATTAGGTCATATTCCTACATATACACATATGGAATTGTCATGTGCTATATCTGATACTTTATATGAAGGATGTACACTTGCTTTAGAACCATTTTATGATAAAGATTTTTTCCCATATAGTTTATTAATTAATGAACCAAATTTTGTTCCTGCTAGTGTTGGATTTTGGGGTAACTTGTGCAAATTATTAAATTTTGATCCAGAGTTTAAATATATTAATTTACCTTTTTTGATGATTCCGACTGTTACAGGAGAGGCTTGCTCGAGAGGAGAAGAAAAATTTTTCAATTATACATCTAAAAAACATAAATTTGGTACTGGTAAATTACCTTTTCCGCTTTCACCGGTAACATTTTCTATTGGCGGTGGGACGTCTGAAAGCAGTGGTATATTTGTAACTTTGTTTAAAAGTTTACAAGAAAAAAAGTATGTTTTAGTTAAAAAATCATTAGGTTTAACTCCGCATAAGTTTGTTCAAATAGAGGTCTTAAATTCTGAGGGAGAATATTGTAAATTGAATGAACCTGGTTTGCTAGTTGCTAATTCTCCATGTAATATGTTAAGATATACTGATGATAAGTTAAATGAAAAAGCATATGTTTTAGATGCTAATGGTAATAGGTGGTTAAGTTTGAATACTTATTCATATAAATCTGATAATAGAAGAATTAAAATGAAAGGTAGAATGGGGGCATATATTGAGTCTTCTGTGGGGAATATTCCGTATTATTTGATAGAAGATATAGTAGATGTTGATAGTGATATTATGTCATCTTGTTTAGTTAAAGTTGGAGATAATTATGTTTGTCATATTGAAAAACAACCACTTGTTAAAGAAGAAAAAATGAATGAAATAATTGAAAAATGTCAGAAAAGATTGATTTGTGCTTTACCAGATGATGTAGTTTCAAGGTTATATTTGAGAATTAGAAATAATGAAGAATCTTTCCCACTTGCACCTAGTGGAAAAAGAAATTATAGTGAGTTAATAAATGAGGGTATAACTGATAAGTGTATAAAAATAAATAATGTAAAAAAATTAATTAAAAAAAATTAATTTTTTTATGACTTAATTTAAAAAAAATGGTAAAATATTATTAGAAGGTAGGGTAATAAATGAATTGTACACTTTTAATTCTAGTGGTTTCTATATTTTCTTTTACACTGAATTTAATATTTTTCTTTAGAAAACATATAAAAACAAAAGAAACAAAGATATTTTCCTATTTATTAGTTGTTAATTTTATTGGCTTAATAGTAGAATTAGTTTGTGCTTATATAGGCTATAATTATGAAGCAAATAATTTATTTGCGCACATATTTACGAAAATATATTTAATATATCTTATGACATATCTTTTTATAATGACTTTATATGTTTATTCAATTGCGTATATGAAGAAAAAGGAAGGGTATTATAATAAATTAAAGCTAATTTCTTATGTAATTTATGCTATCTTTTGTTTGGTTGTACTTTTATTGCCCATTAAAACTGAGGCTGGGTTTGCAACTGGGTATAGTGTAAGTTTTGTTTATGTGGTTTCAACATTATGCATTATGATTTGGCTAATGCCTATTGTAAAGAACTTTAAATTAATTTCTAAGAAAAAAATAATTCCGTTTTTTTGTTTGATGATTTTTATGTCTTTAGTTGCGCTTTTACAAAAGATATATCCAACATTAACTTTGATTACGGTAATGGAATTTTTTGTTATTTTTATAATGTACCATACTATAGAAAATCCTGATTTAAAAATAATTGAAGAATTAAAGAAAAATAGAAGTTTGACTAGCAAGAGTTATAT
>CAKPJE010000052.1 GCA_934162555.1 uncultured Bacilli bacterium
AGTATATGTTGCAAATCCCATAATCCATACAACAAAATATAATAAATAAAGTTTTGCTACAACAATATTATATAATTTTACCTCACTCATTTTAAATGTTGAAATCGCGCATATAACATCTAAGATTATTCCAACAAAATTAATAATAATTAATAATTTATAAACTCTATTTTCTGATGTATTTAACCTTTTCTTTGAAAAATAAACAATCATTAACATAAAAGAATATATTAAACTAATAATTTGAATATAAATAGTACCATTCACATAATCACCTACCATACATAGAATATCACATTTCTTGAAAAAAAGAAAGTCTAGTTTCTAACCTTCTTCATAATTTTAACATCAATATTTTTACCTTTTTCAAGTGCCTTTAAATCAATTTTACCAATAGCATTTAAAGGTAATTTTTCAACTATATCATACTCATGAGGAAGTAAAGTTTCTCTTAAATCTCTTACACAATATTTTTCAATATCATTTAAAACTTCTTCATTAAATACAACATTTTCTTTTAAAACAATATAAGCCTTAACAGCATTTATCATTGTTTTATGTGGCATACCTACAACAACACACTTATCAACATATTTACTTTCTAGAATAGTTTTTTCTATCCTTGAAGGAAATGCTTTGGTTAATGATTTATCCCTTCCCTCTACAATAAACAACCTTTTGATTCTTCCAGTTACATATAAGATACCATCTCTATCAACATAGCCCAAATCTCCAGACTTTATCCATCTATTACCATTGTTATCTGTGAAAACAACATTTTTGGTTTCTTCATCATTATTATAGTAACCATTAAACATAGTAGGAGTTTGAAAACATATTTCTCCTTCTTCATTATATCTAAGTTCTTTTTCCTTATTATCAATATCTATTATCTTTACATTTGTTTTAAGAAGAGGAATACCAACTGATCCTACTTTATTAGAATCTTCAAATGTATATGTTGCACTTGAAGTTATTTCCGTTTCCCCATAACCTTTTGTTATTTTTACTTTAGCATTATGTTCTTTTAAAAATTCATTAATCAAGCGCTCTTTTTCTTCTTCTAAAGAGCCACCACCAACTACAATATATCCTAATTTTGATAAATCCGCTTTTTGCATTTTTTTATCTGTAAGCATTGCCTCAAAATATGAAGGAATCCCCATCATATGTACTCTACCTTTATATTTACGTGCTAAATATTTTCCAATATTTTCTTTTTCATATTTCACAACTAAATCAACTGTAACACCCAAACAAAGTGGCATATTCATACAATTGCATAGCATAAACGATGCAAGTGGCGGTAAAACTGTAACCATTGTATCACCAGGCATAAAATTAGCAGCTTTTACTCTATATTGATGAACCATAGAATTAAAATTATCATTTGTAAGTTTAGCACCTTTAGGTACTCCAGTAGTGCCACTTGTATGTGTCATAACAGCAAGTGTATCTGAAGTATATTTACTTTTATATTCAATAACATCATCAACTTTTAAACTTCTAAATGTTTTATAATCCATATATCTACTATCCTTTGATGTAAATGGTTTATTCATTAAATTCAAATACTCTTTTAAAAATAAAGGCATAGAATATGTCAGTGAACATGTTATTATTCTTTGAACACTTGTCTCATCAATTATTTGATTAATATTTTTCATCGCACCATCAAAAGCAATTAAAAATTTAGTGTTTACTTCATTTATTAAATGCTTAAATTCTTTAGGATTTGAAAGTGGATGAATAAAATTTGCAACTGCACCGATTTTATTTAAAGCATAGAAAAAATATACTGTTTCTGGACAAGTTGGCATTGCTAGTGTTACTATCTCGCCTTCTTTCACACCCAACTTAATAAATCTTTTAGCAGTTTCATCTATTTTTTCTTTTAGTTCTTTATATTTTATTTTTTTTCCATAATATTTTAAAGCAACTAAATCATCATATTTTTTAGTACTTTCTAAAAAATAATCATATATTGTACACTCTGGTAATTTACTTACTACAGCTTCTTCACTATAATATTTTAACCATACTTTATCTGAACTCGGAAAATTTGTTAATGGTCCATATAACTTACCAAGTGCTAGATTTCTTAAATATACATTTCTATCAATTTGATCATCAAACTTCACAATAGTTCCCCATTTCTCAGTGTATTATAACACTATATTTAAGGAAAAACAATATTTTTTGTGGTTTTGAAAAGTCATTTTTAATAGCACCAATATTAATTAATACTTACAATATTTAAATTTATAAAAAATAAATCAAACATTTCTATTTGACCTATTTCATATTCGCAATCAATGTAAAAAACTCATACATCTTATTTGTTTTATCATCCCAAACCTTTAATTCTTTCTCTAGTTTATTTTTAACATTAACATTCAATGCTTTCTCATTATAAAGTTCATAATACAAATATTCCAGTTGTTCTTTAGAACTATTTTTAATCTTAGACTTTAAATATTCCGTTTTCTTAATCTCATCTTTAGTTTTAAGCTCTAAACTACTTTTTTTACCTTCCTTTTCATAATCCATAACATAATAAGGTATAATATCCTCATTTTCAATAGTATCAAGTTCCTCAGATATCAACATTTTTGAATATCTATTAGTTTTACCCTTACTATCTAATTTTAAAGCAAGAACCTTATCACCATTACAAATAACAAACGCATACTCTATAGGTTTTGTCATCCTATTCAAGTAAATTTCTGTTTTATTCTTAATCTTACTCAAAAAATCCTGTTTAAATCTCAAATTATAATTAACAGCATCCTCCATAACACCTTCTTCAACCTTAAAAAGAGGAATCTTTTTTATATGATAAATATTATCATTTAAATTCCATTCATAATGATCAAAAATCATACTATCAAAATTTAAAAGAACATCGTATATATAATTCATTCGGCCTCCTATTTTCTATATTTTAAGATTTACAATATCTTAATTTTTATACCCTATACTATAATTTTATTTTAAATACACTTTAAATATTTCCCTTTTTGTTGTATAATTAAAATTAGGTGATAATTAATGAAAAGAGTTTCATATTTAGTTTTATTTGTTTTATTTTGTACATCATTTTTAATATTTAATTTAATATTTAGCTATACCCTAGATTATATATTTTTAACTCTATTAAAGTTAAGTAAATATGCAGTAGTTCCCTTCATCATAAAACTATCAAGCATGCTTATATCAATGAATGCAAGTATAAAATTAATATTTAAACATTTCTATGTTGAAAGAACAAGTGTAAAAAAATTAATAAATTTGATGAAAATATTTATAGTTTTATATTCTCTAATACTAGTACTCATATATGGTTTAAATGATATCTCATCAATTTATAACATGGTTACATATTTAGTATTCGCGATTATTTCAATTTCATTTGTAAATGAATTCATAAAAGGTTATGCTGGTAAAATAGTATAACCTTTTTTGGTTATACTAATAAAGGTGAAAACAAATGGTAAGATTAGGCTATGCTTGTATATGTAATTCTATAGAAGAACATATGCATACAATTACATACACAAATTATTTAAAAGATAAAAATAAAATCAATGATATAGTCAAACAAAATTTTGAAGTATTAAAAAAAATACTTACATATAACAATAAAAACAATATTCATTTTTATAGGTTAAGTTCAAATTTTATACCATGTGCAAGTATTATAGAATATGATTACCCAAATATATTTAAAAAGGAATTTAAAGAAATATCTAAACTAATAAAAGGCCGATTTGATATGCATTTAAGTGAATATTGTATTTTAAACAGTACAAATAAAGAAGTCGTAAAAAGAAGTATAGATGAAATAAAATACCATTATAAACTATTAAAAAGTTTTAAAGTTAAACCAAACATAATCATTCATATCGGAAGTAAAAGTTTTGGCAAAGAAAATTCGATCACAAGATTTATAAACAATTTTAATAAATTACCAAATTATTTAAAAAATACCTTATTAATAGAAAATGATGATAAAGTATTCAATGTTGAAGATACATTAAAACTATGTCAAAAAATAAAAAGGCCAATGGTATTAGATGTCCACCATCATAATTGTAATAAAAGTGAAAAGGATTTGTCCAATTATTTAAATGAAATTTTTAATACTTGGGATACAACACCCAAAATACATTTTTCTTCCCCTAAAAATAAAAAAGACATTAGAGCACATAATGATTATATAAATAGTGATGACTTTATAAATTTTATTAAATTAATCGATAGAGATATAGACATTATGTTAGAAGCTAAAGCAAAAGATGATGCTTTATTTAGATTAGTAAGAGAATTAAAATATAAAACAAATTATAATTTTATAGATGAAACAACCATAAAAAAAGATCTATAAAGATCTTATTCAACATCAACACCTTTTTTAAAAATAAATATATTTATAATATTAATAACTACTATAATTATTATATAAATCACTATAATCATATATAGCAACTCTTTTAATACATTAACATTTAATATTTGATTAGTTTTAAATATTTGCATTATTCCATCATTTGTTAAACCAACTAAATATACAGAACCAAGCACTGCTAATTGAGCGCATGCATAAGTTATAAATCCAAATAAAACCGATAATAACATTTTGTTATTGTTTTTTTTGTGCCCAAATAATAATCCAGTAATACCAGATACTAATAGTGTTAATAACTCAACTGTAATAACAAGTACAAATGTAAGAATTAAACCAAATATTGAAATATTATATATACCAGAAATATGAGTTAAAGAATTTGCTATATAATCAAATAAAACTTTAGAATAACAAGCTATAAATAAAGATATAAATACTACTACCATACTTGTAAACATTGCTATTATTGAAGCTAGTATTTTAGATAAATAAATTGTTTCTTTCTTTACAGGTAATGTATGGGTTAAATATGATTCATCACCATATATATTACTTTTAAATCTAACCCATGAACGCATTATTGTATTTACTATAATATTTACAACAAAAGCAATTACAGTTCCACATAATATTTTATTTATAATCAAAATTGCAAGTGATGGATTATCTACCGTTGTTATTCTTGTTAATACTGCAACAATTATAGATATTGTATAAAAAATAATTAATAATTTATATATATATGTTAAATCATATTTTAATAATTTCTTTAGCATTTAAACATCCTCCTAAATATTTCATCAATTCCTGTTTTTTCTTTTTCTCTTAATTTATCTGCTTCACTAGTAAGAACTATTTTACCTTTATCAATAAATATAACATCATCCAATATTCTTTCTATATCAGATATTAAATGAGTTGAAATAATAATACTTGCATTCTCATTAAAATTAGTTAAAATTGTATCAAGTATATAATCTCTAGTAGCAGGATCAACACCACCAAGTGGTTCATCTAAAATATAAAGTTTGGCTTTCCTACTCATTACTAATACTAATTGCACTTTTTCTTGCATACCTTTACTCATTTTAGATAATTTTTGTTCTTCATCAAGTCCTAAATCTTTTAATAATTTATGAGCTTTTTTAGCATCAAAATTATCATAAAATTCTTCAAAAAATTTAACTACTTCTTTTACCTTCATAGATTTATCCAAATAAGTTCTTTCAGGTAAATATGATATATCTTTTTTACTTTCTATACCTATTTCATTTCCATTTACTAATATTTCTCCACTATCTCTTGTTAATAAATCATTTATTAATTTTATAAGCGTTGTTTTTCCTGTACCATTTTTTCCAAGTAATCCAACTATTCTACCTTCATTTATAGTAAAACTAATATTTTTTAAAACTTTTCTTTTACCATAACTTTTAGATAAATTTTCAATTTTTAATAATTCCATTATTTTTCCTCACTTTCTTTTATAATTTCAATTATTTCATCTATTTTATAACCTAAACTTTTCATATTTTTTACATAATTAAAAGATAGGTCATCAGCATATTTTTGTTTAAATTCATCAATCAATTTTATATCATTTGTAACAAACTTACCATTTGTTCTTTCAGTATAAATTAATTTCATGTTTTCAAGTTCAGTTAAAGCTTTTTGCATTGTATTAGGATTTACTTTTTTTTGTAAAGCTAGTTCTCTTACGGATGCAATCCTTTCATTTGGCTTTATCTTACCAGATATAATACTTATTCTTAATTCTTCTACTAATTGAATATAAATTGGTGTATTGTTATCAAAGTCCATTGTATCACTTCCTTAATACAATAATACACTATTAAATTATATTTGTCAATACAAATTTCTTGCATTATTTTATTTATTAATATATGATATTGCATGAGGGATCAATATGAATGAAAAAAATTTAATAGAATACTATAATAAATTCAATGAAAATAAAAGACTTGATAGAAGACACGGAATTGTTGAATACACGACAGCTATGAAATATATAAAAAGATATTTAAAAAAATTTAAAAATCCTCAAATAATAGATATAGGAGCAGGAACTGGTAAATATTCAATAGAACTTGCAAACATGGGATATAATGTTACAGCAGTTGAATTAGTAAAGCACAATTTAATGGCAATAAAAGAAAATAGTACTAAAGTAAATACTATTTTAGGAAATGCAATTAATTTAAGAAAAATTAAAGATAATAGTTATGATATAGTTATACTATTTGGTCCTATGTATCATTTAATTTCCGATGAAGACAAAATAAAAGCCTTAAATGAAGCCAAAAGAATAGCAAAACCAAATGGTTATATATTTATAAGTTATTATATGAATGAATATGCAATTATAAAACATGGATTTATGGAGAAAAAAATTAAAGAATCTATAAAAAATGATTTAGTTGATAAAAATTTTCACATTACACCTAAAAATACAGATCTATATAGTATGGTAAGATTAGAAGATATAAACAAGTATAAAAATATAGTTGGTTTAAAAAGAGTAAAAATTCTATCTCAAGATGGTCCTACTGATTATATAAGAAAATACATAAATGATTTAGATGAAGAGGAATTTAATATATATATAAATTACCATCTTTCAATTTGTGAAAGAAAAGAATTGCTTGGTTCATCATCACATATTTTAGACATACTAAAAAAA
>CAKPJE010000053.1 GCA_934162555.1 uncultured Bacilli bacterium
TAACATTTTCACCTGTATAAACATCAAATACATCTACATTAGTTAAAAGTCTTCCACCTGCTTTTTTAATGCATTCTACAATATCTTTAGAAAGAATATCCTTATTAACGACAAATGCTGCATCTTTTACTATTTCTGGATATTTAGATGATTCTTTATATTTTATTGGTTTAATTGGTTTATTTAATTTTGTTAAAGATATTTCACATACATACACTTCATCTTTAATAATTGCTGGATGAATTCTACCAATTATACCAATTTTTTCCCTATCAACAGAAATAGAAGCACTTATACCATTGTGCAAATTATTAATTAATTCTTTATCAAATGAATATCTGTTTTTAAATCCTAAATAATTTAAAACATTTTCAATTATTCCTTTAATTAAATAGAAATCAACTTTTATTTTACTATTCATCCAATCATTAGATATATAATTACCTTTCATTAGAATACTTAATTTAACATCTTCTTTATATTCTTTGTCATATGTTTTTGATATTTCATAGATTAAAATATCATTTACTTTTCTTGCTTTATTGTATTCATATATATTAATCAATGATGGTATTAAAGTTGTTCTAACAACACTTTTGTCAATACTCATTGGATTTGGTAAAATAGCTTTTTCTTTATTTTCATAATTAAATAACTTAGCCATTTCTGGTGAAACTAAAGTATAAGTTTTTACTTCATTTAAATTAAGACTTCGCATATGTTTGCTAACATCTTTTCTTAATTTTAAATCACCTTTATATTCACCTTTTTTTAAATCTAATCTAGGAAGTGTACCAATTAAATTATGATAACCATATAATCGTCCTATTTCTTCAGCTATATCATTTACATTTGCTTCAATATCTAATCTTCTATTAGGAATTGTAACAGTAAATGTGTCATTATTTAATTCATAGGCAAAACCTAATCTATCAAATTCTTTTTCCATGTTTTCTTTAGAAATATTAATACCAAGCATCTTATTAACTTCATTAGAATCAAATGTTACAACTTTTGGTGTTTTATCAATATTATCATATTTTACTATTCCAGATAATACTTTAGCGCCAGCGTATTTTTCAAGTAAATGACAAGCTCTTTCAATGGCATCACTTGTATATTCATAGTTTAAGCCTTTACCATATCTAATAGATGCTTCACTTTTTAGATTTAATTTATTTGAGGTATACCTTATACTAACACCATCAAATATAGCACTTTCAATTAGTATATCTTTTGTATTCTCATCTACATCTGTATTTAATCCACCCATCACACCAGCTATTGCGACTGATTTTGTGCCATCTGTTATAACTATATCATTGTGATTTAAAATTCTTTCTTTTTCATCTAAGGTAATTATTTTTTCATCATCAAATGCATCTCTTACAACGATATTATTTCCTAATTTGTTTTTATCAAAGAAATGTAATGGTTGTCCATACTCTAACATAACATAATTTGATATATCAACAACATTATTAATAGGTCTCATACCAGCATCTATTAGTCTTTTTTTAATAAATTCTGGAGATTCTTTTATTTCAACATCTTTTACCATTTTTGCTAAGTAATACGGACATTTTTTAGTTTCTACTTTTAAGCTAAAATAATTATTTATGTTATCATTTATTGGATTAATAGTTAAATCTGGTAATTTTACTTTTTTATTTAAGATTGCTGCTACTTCATAGGCAAATCCAATATGGTAGAAGCAATCATTATTTCTATGTTTATGAATATCTAATTCATACAAGGTAGTATCTAGGTTTAAATATTTAAATGGATCTTCTCCAACTGGAGCATCTATATTTAATTCATGAATACCTTTATTATAATTTTCTTCTGTTTTTTCTTCTAAACCTAATTCATATAAAGCACACAACATTCCATTAGATTCTACACCTCTAATAGTTCCTTTTTTAATTTCAAAATTACCTGGTAGAACTGAACCTACTTGTGCGACGATTACTTTTAAGCCTTTTCTTACATTTGGTGCTCCACATACTATTTGCAAAATATCATTTCCTATGTTTACTTTACATATATGCAAGTGATCACTATCGGGGTGATTTTCACATTCTACTACTTCACCTATAACTAAATTATTTATATGGTTAGTCATTATTTTTTCAACATTAACACCTGCTTTTGTTATTTTTTCAGCAAGTTCTTTAGGATCAATATTTGCTATATCTACATAGTCATTTAACCATTCTAAACTTATCATTTTTACCTCCTACTAAAATTTTCTAATTCTCTTAAATCGGTATTGTAAAATACTCTTATATCATTTATACCGTATTTTAACATTGCTAATCGTTCAGCTCCAAATCCAAAGGCAAATCCTGTCCATTCTTTTGGATCATAGCCACAATTTCTTAAAACGTTTGGATGAACCATCCCTGCTCCTGAAACAGTTATCCAGCCTGTATTTTTACATAGTGAGCATCCTTTACCATGGCAAGCAAAACAGCTTATATCCATTTCAACTGATGGTTCAGTAAATTGGTAATAACTTGGCCTAAATCTTGTTGTGCAGTCTTCGCCAAATAGCTTTTTAGCAATTATGTCAAATGTTCCTTTTAAATCACATAAACTAACATTTTTGTCAACTAATAATCCTTCTATTTGCATGAATTGATGAGAATGGGTTGCGTCATCGTCATCTCTTCTATATGTTTTACCTGGACAAATTACTCTTATTGGTTTTTCTCCTTTTCCTTCTAACATTACTCTTGCTTGAACTGGTGATGTTTGACTTCTAAGCAATATTTTTTCATCTTCTAGATAAAATGTATCTTGGGCATCTCTTGCTGGATGACCTTTAGGAATGTTTAATAATTCAAAGTTGAAGTGATCTTCTTCTATTTCAGGTCCATCTACTACATCATAACCCATTGACATCATTAGGTCTTCTATTTCTTCTATTACTTTTTCTAATATATTAGGACTTCCTACTTTTATTTTTGTTGCTGGGAGTGTAACATCAATTGCTTCTTTTTCAAGTTTTTCATTTAATTCTTTTTCATTTAATTCTTTTAATTTTTCTTCATAATTGGTATTAAAAGTATTTCTAACTTCATTTACACTCATACCAAAAGATTTTTTTTCTTCATTTGATAAATCTTTCATTCTTGATAATAATTCTGTTATTATTCCTTTTTTCCCTTGATATGCTACTTTTAGTTCATTTAGTTCTTTTATGTTATTAGCATTTTTTATTTCTTCTAACATTTTAGAACTTATTAAGTTTAATTCTTCTTTCATAATTCCTCCTTAAAATTAAAAAGAGTCTTAATAAGTTATGGGACGAATAACTCCGCGGTACCACCCATATTCCTGTTAAGGCTCTTTATGATTAACGCTCATTTTCAACGGTTTAAAGCTCATATATTGAAATTCATTATTTTACCTTTCTCAATAGTTCTCAGTTAATAGCTATTGTTCCTGTAAGAGTTTTAAAATAACTACTTAGATATAATCTTTGCTTTCTTGATATGATTTTATCACTTATATTTGACAAAGTCAATAGGTTTATAATTGGTGTTCATATATTCATAAGGCTTTATTTAAAAACTAAATTTATATCATTTTATCAATATTTTTTGGGACTTCATCATTTACAACTGCTTTGATTATTTTATTTTCTCTTTCTTTACTTATTTCTCTACCTGTCATATTACCTAGTGTTTGGATTATTTCTCTCAATGTATTTTCATTTTTTAAATCTGTTTCTTGTAATTTTTTAGCTAAATCTAATATAGTCCCTTTATCAACATTTGTTTTCCTTTCTACTCTTCTAAAAAAATTATCTGAAAAATTCATTAACATCCTCCTAGAACATTATATGAATTATTACTTTTTGTGTACCAAAAAAGGATATTATATATCCTCTTCACCTTTATTTTTAAATTGTAACACTATTGGTGTACCACTAAAATCAAATGTTTCTCTTATTTTATTTTCTAAATATCTTGGATAAGAAAAATGAATTAATCCTTTATTATTAACAGAAATATTGAATGTTGGTGGTGCGGATGAAACTTGTTTTGTAAAGTAAATTTTAAGTCTTTTGCCTTTATATGAAGGGGGCAAATTTAATAAGTAAGCATCCATTATACAATCATTTATTGCTGATGTTTTTATTTCTTTATGGGTATTTTCATAGCATTTTATAACTTCTGGCATCAATGTACCAATTCTTTTTTTTGTTTTTGCTGACAAGAATACTATTGGCGCATAAGGCATAAATTGAAAATTATTTCTAATATTTTCTTTAAATTTTTTCATTTCTTCATCTTTATTTTCAATAACATCCCATTTATTAACGACAATAACTATTGGTTTTCCTGATTCAAGTGCATAACCTGCTATATGTTTATCATGTTCAATTATACCTTCTTTGGCATCTAAGACAAGTACACATACATCTGATCTATCAATTGCTTTTAAAGCTCTTAATAAACTGTAATGTTCAACATTTTCGTAGATTTTTCCTCTTTTTCTCATTCCAGCAGTGTCTATTACTGTAAAATCTTCACCATTATATTTAAACGGTGTATCTATTGCATCTCTTGTTGTTCCTGCTACTGGAGAAACAACTACTCTTTCTTCATTTAACAAGGCATTTGTCAAACTACTTTTTCCAACATTTGGTCGTCCAATTATAGAAAACTTGATTCCTTTTTCTTCTTCATAAGGGGTTTCATCAAAATCTTCTACTATTTTATCTAGTAATTCACTTATACCATCTTTAGCTTCAGCACTTATATAAATATAGTCATCAAAACCTAGTTCATAAAAATCATATTTGTGATTTTCTGATTCTTTGCTATCGCATTTATTAACTGCTACTATTACTTTTTTTCCTGATTTTAATAGCATGTCCCTTACTGCATAGTCATTTGCAGTTAATGTTTCTTTTGCATCTACTACAAATACTATAACATTTGCTTCATCAATTGCTAAGTCAACTTGTCCTTTTATTTCTCTTCTAAAAGAGTCTGTGCCAAGATCAATTCCTCCAGTATCTATTAGATGAAAACTATAATTATCATAATTAACTAAGCCATATATTCTATCTCTTGTAATTCCTGGGATGTCTTCAATTATTGCTTGTTTTCTTCCAACTAATCTATTAAATAGTGTAGATTTCCCAACGTTTGGTCGTCCAACTAGTGCGACTACATTTTTTCTCATACTACAATACCTCCATTTATTTTATTTTTTTCTTTTGTTATTTTTTTGACAATATTTCCGTATATTATTTTAGAATATTCTAAAATACGGCCAACTTTTATGAAGTTGTTTTCTTTTAAGTATAGATAGAAATTATTTTTATATTTATAGATATCACATTTTATATCAAAATCTATATTTTCTTCTAGTTTTAATAAAAAGTTTTTTTCTTTAGAAACGGATACATTCATATCAAATGTTGTAAAATAGTTATCATTTTCTTCGGTTAATTCAAGTATTGTTCCTAATATTTCATCTTCATAGATAACTATGTTGTCATAACTTTTTATGTCAACTCCTAAAATTTTAGATTTTAATAAAATACTGCTTATATCTTCTAAATTAATTTTTTTATTTATGTAAATAATTAATTTGTCTTCAAAACTTTCTATATGCATACTTTCACCTAAAATATATTATGTTTCAGGCAATTATTCGTTCTATTTTTTCGTAAACTTCATCTCTACCTTGTTTGGTTACATTTGAAAACATTAAGAAGTCATCTCCTACGACTAGGTCTAAATTATTTAAGATAACACTTCTTTGTTTTTGTTGATGGGTAATTGAAACTTTATCTACTTTGGTTGCAATTATTGTTACTGGTACTTTATAATATTTTAAAAATTTATACATTTGCAAATCATCATTGCTTGGTTTATTTCTAAAGTCTACTAACATAAATACGTGTTTTAAATTTTTGCGATTTATTAAATAGTCTTCCATCATTAAACCGAATTTTTTTTGTTCTCTTTTTGATAGGGTTGCATATCCGTAACCTGGGGCATCAACTAAATAAAATTCTTCATTTACTAGATAGAAGTTTATTGTTTGGGTTTTACCTGGCGTTGATGATGTCCTGGCATAGTTTTTTCTACTTATTAATGTGTTAATAAAGCTACTTTTTCCGACGTTTGATCTTCCTACTAAAAGAAATTCAGGTAATTCATCGCCGGGATATTGGCTTCTTCTTACTGCACTTATTTTTAATTCAACATTTTTTATTTTCATAAGTCACCTCTTGACTTGTATAATTATATCATATTTTTGTATAAAAAATCAATTGCTAAAAAAGTATAGTTTCCTATACTTAAATCCAAACTCCAAATGCTATTGCAATCATTGCAAACATTAAACCTACTACCCAAAATGATTTTACAATGTCATTTTCTTGCCAACCTAATTTTTCAAAATGGTGGTGAAGTGGTGTCATTAAGAATACTTTTTTACCTGTTAATCTTACTGAAACAATTTGAATAATGCATGAAAGAGTTTCAATTACAAATACTCCTGCTACTAAGATTAGGGTAAATTCACGACCTGTTAGAATTGCAACTGCACCTAATGCTCCACCTAGTGCAAGTGATCCGGTATCACCCATAAATATTTTTGCTGGGTAGGTGTTAAACATTAGAAATCCTAGCAATGATCCTATTAATATGAAGCAAAATATGGCCATGTCTTCATATCCTACTATCCATTTTGAATTCCAAGCTATTAGGGCAAAGCATAGAAATGAAATAATTGATAATCCGCCTGCTAAACCGTCTAAACCATCTGTTATGTTGACGGCGTTACTACTTGCTACCATTATAAACATAATAAATAATATGTAAAATGCTCCGAAGTTAATGTCTATGTTTAAGCCAAAGGCATTTACTTCAAGTACTGGTGGGTGTCCACTTTTCATGTATATTATGTAAAAGCCTAGTGCGATAAAGAGTTGACCTAATAATTTTTGAACTTCTGTTAAACCTTTGTTATTTTTTTTGACAACAATTAAAAAATCATCTATAAAACC
>CAKPJE010000054.1 GCA_934162555.1 uncultured Bacilli bacterium
TTATTAGACAAGATAAAAATAATGAAGTAATAGTAAATGAAACATATGAACAAATAATTAAAAGAATTTATCGAAAGTATTTATATCAAATAAATGAGGAAGATACAAATAAAATATATGTTTATATAGGAACTTATAAGTATACTGATAGTTATGATTGTGAACATTATGATGAAAAAGTTTGTTATAATCATGTATGTGCTGATTATAGAATTTATGCTGATATTGAACAAACTGGTTATGTAAATTTACCAATTCTTAAGTGTAGGAAATTTGAAGAAAATAATATTATTATAGATCCTAAATCATTTTTGAAAGAAAAAGAATATTATAAAATTCAAACAGAGTTTTTTGTTAAAGCTGCTATGAGTAGTCAAAAGAGTGCGAAAAAGATGATTCTTAAAAATTATCCCCTTTTACATAGAGGTAATAAATAATAAATATTTAAAAAAAACACTTTAAAAAAAAATAAAATATGATATAATTATAATGCGATGTGAAAACATCATAGGAGGTAACATGGAAAATAAGAAATTTTTAATAGTCTTAGGACTTATACTACTATTAATAATCGCACTTCCGATAATTTTTTATGTAGGTGGTAAAAAAGGAAGAGAAATGATGGCTAAGTTTGATGAGGCTTATAGCGCAGATAAATATACATTTATTGAACTTGCAAGAGATAATTGTAAGTATTGTGTTAAGCAAGCACCAATTATTGAGGATTTTGAAAAAAATTATGGTTTAGAGTATTTATATATTGATACAAATGTTATTAACAATACTCAATTAAAATATATACTTGAAAAAATAAAAGTTGATTATGATGATTTTGGAACTCCAACAATGGCTATAATTGGAAAAAATGAAGTTCAAGAAGCAATTATAGGTTATAAAAATGAAGATTATTTAGCTAATATATTAAATAAATATGAATTAATTAAAAATTATGGTATGAATGATTTAAAAGAAATAACTTATAGTGAATATTATAAATTACTAAAGAGTAAAAATACTTCTGTAATTTATTTAGGAAGAAAGAATAGCGCTGATAATGAATTTGCTATTTCTCAATTAAAGAGAACTTCATATGAAACAAATGTCCAAATTTATTATTTAGATGTTTATGATGTATATATGGCTGAAACTTATTCAGATAAAGCTACAGATGAACAAAAAGCAATTGCGAAAAAATTTATGGCTTCATTATCATTGTTTGATGATGGTTTAACTACACCTGCAGTATTAATAGTTAAAAATGGAAAATTGGTTGCATCAAAAATTCAATCAGGTTATACATCTATCGAAACTAGTAGTTATGTAAGTTTCTTAAAAGAAAATAAGTTAGTAAAGAGTGAATAAATCACTCTTTTTTCTATTAATAGACAAAAAATTTAATATTTGAATAATATAATTATTATGGTGATATAATGAAAAAAATAATTTTGACCATATTAATTATATTGGTATTACCATATATTTTAGTTAAAGTAACAGATAAAAAGGAAACTAAATTATTAGAACTTGTCCATAATGAAAAAAGTATTCGTGTTTTTAGGAGTGAAACTAAAAAAATAGAAAAGGTACCATTTGAGGAATATATAGTTGGTGTTTTAGCTGGGGAAATGCCTTTATATTTTAAAGAAGAAGCTTTAAAAGCACAAGCTGTTGCTTCAAGGAGTTATGCTTTAAAAAGAGTTGAGTATAATAAGAGTAAAGATTATGATGTTGTTGATAATACTAATAATCAAGTATATTTAGATAATGATTATTTAAAAAAAGTTTGGGGTAGTAATTATATTAAAAATATAAATAAAATAAGAAAAGTTGTTAATGATACTTCTTGTGAATATTTAGATTATAACGGTTCAGTTGTTGATGCTTTCTTTTTTTCAACTAGTACTGGTAAGACAGAAAATTCACTGGATGTATTTAATATTAATCTCCCATATTTAAAGAGTGTGTCAAGTGAGTGGGATCAAAAGGTATCGCCTGTATTTAACGATTATTATACTTTTACCCTTGATAATTTCTATAAAAAGTTAGGTTTAGAATATAATAGTAATTTGAATATAGAAATAATAGATTCTACATCTGCGGGAAGAATCAAGTCATTAAAAATCAATAATGTTAATTTTACAGGTAGTAAAATATCAAGTATATTTGGTTTAAGATCAACTAGTTTTAATATAAAAAGAGATAAAAATAATGTAAATATTACTACAACTGGATTTGGTCATGGTGTTGGCATGAGTCAGTATGGTGCACAAGGAATGGCTCTTGAAGGTTATAAATATAGTGAAATCCTAAAACATTATTATAGTGGTGTTAAAATAAAAAAGTATAAATTTTAAAATTATGTACAATATATAACTGAGGTGAAAAAAATGAGAAAATTAAAGGAATCAGTTATATATGGATTATATGCACTTGGTAGTTTAGGTTTAATTGGAGGCTTGTTTATACATCAAGCTATATCAAATACGGAGGAATATATAAGTACAAGATATGTTACTAAGAATATTTTTGATGAGGTTTACCCAGTTATTAATATATCAAAAGGTATTGAAAAGCCATTTAATGATGCTAGTGTAAAGGTTGTTAGTTCTTTTTATGATTATAAAGAAGAAAACCATGAAAATTCAATTATTTATTATGAAAATACATATATGCCAAATACGGGTGTAATTTATAAAGGTGAAAGTAAATTTGATTGTTTGGCTATTTATGAAGGTGAAGTTGTAAAATTAGAAGAAGATGAAATCATGGGTACTATCGTAACTATAAAACATGATGAAAATATTATGAGTATTTATGGTAGTTTACAAAATGTAAAGGTAAAAGAAGGTGATATCGTTAATAAAATGGATGTTATTGGTGAAGCTGGAAAAAACAATTTATCTAGTAGTTTAGGAGAACATTTGCACTTTGAACTAATTGTTAATGGAAAAAATGTTGATCCTGAAAAAAATTACGGAAAAACACTTGTAGAATTGAATAAATAAGTATAAAAATCCCCATAAATTATATATTTTATTAAGGGGTGTTTTTATGTTAAAAATTCGTACACGTGTATTAGAAGAAGCAACATATATGGTAGAAACTGAAGAAACGGTAAGGGAGATTGCTAGTAAATTTGGGGTTTCTAAGAGTACTGTTCATAAGGATCTACATGAGAGATTAAAATTCATTGATAAGGATTTATATGATAAAGTTGATCAAATATTAAAATATCATATTGATATTAGACATATAAGGGGTGGGGAATCAACTAAAAATAAGTATTTAAATAAAGATAAAAAAATGATATAATAAAGGAGGAAATATGTTCGGCAAAGATATAGGAATAGATTTAGGAACGGCAAATGTACTGATTTATGTTAAGGGCGAAGGTATTGTTTTAAATGAGCCTAGTGTAGTTGCTTATGATGAGGAAAGCCATAGGCTACTTGCTGTTGGGAGTGAAGCTAGAGATATGCTTGGACGAACTCCAGGTAAGGTTAAAGCTATTAGGCCTTTAAAAGATGGAGTTATTGCTGATTTTGAGACTACGGAGATAATGCTTGATTATTTTATTAAAAAGGTTTTAGGAAAAAATATTTTTGTAAGACCTAAAATAGTTATATGTTGTCCAACTAATATAACGGGTGTTGAAAAGAATGCTATTAGAGAAGCTGCTGAAAAAACAGGTGCTAAGAGGGTTTATATTGAAGAAGAACCTAAAGCTGCTGCACTTGGTGCTGGGCTTGAAATTTCGGCTCCTAGTGGTTCAATGGTTGTTGATATTGGTGGTGGAACAACTGATATTGCGGTATTATCTTTAGGTGGTATTGTATCATCTGCTTCTATTAAAGTTGCTGGAAACACTTTTGATAAAGACATCACAAAATATATAAAAGATAAATATAAATTGTTAATTGGTGAAAGAACTGCAGAAGAAATAAAAATACAAATTGGAACGGTTTTTAATGAAACTAATGAAAAAATGGATGTTAAGGGTAGAAATTTAGTTACAGGTTTACCTCATACTATTCATGTTACTTCCTCTGAGATTAAAGATGCTTTATCTGATGGTGCTTTTTCGATTGTTCGAACTGTTAAGAATGTTCTTGAACAAACACCGCCGGAGTTATCTGCTGATATTATAGAAAAAGGTATTGTTTTAACTGGTGGTGGTGCTTTACTTAATGGACTTGATAGTTTACTTGCTAAAGAATTAAAGGTACCTGTTAGAATTGCTGAGAGTCCGCTTTCTTGTGTAGCTGAAGGAACGGGGGTTTTACTTAATAATTTATATTTAATAGAAAGGTAGTTATGAAAAAGGGATTTACTTTAGTAGAACTTCTTGCAATTGTTGTAATACTTGGTATTTTGGGGTCGATAGGTATGTCTATTTATTCAAGGTTACAAAAAGAAACTAGACAAAAATTATATGAAGAACAATTGATAACTATAGAGAAAGCTGTTAGAACTTATATTACTGAAAATGAGGGCAAAACATTAAATATTAATGGTAATAGTGTAAAAATTGATTTGTTTAATGGGGAGAAAAAAATAGAAATACCTATGAGTACTTTTATTAGTGAGGGTGTATTTGATAAATACCCTGTTAATCCTAATTGTTCTAAAGAGATGACAGGTATTATTGTTATCGATGTTAAATCTAATGGTAGTTATGATTTTATTTATAATATGTCTAATACGGAAGAAACTTTTTGCAAAGTATAGAATTCTATACTTTTTTTGTATATAAAATATAAATTTACTTATAATAATAAAGGTGATTATATGTTTGATTATAAAGAAATATTAGAAGTATCTTATAGAGCTCTTATATCTTTAGTTACGCTTTTTTTAATTACTAAGTTACTTGGTAAAAAACAGGTTTCTCAATTTAGTTTATTTGATTATGTTATTGGTATATCAATTGGTAATTTTGCAGCTGAGGTAACTATTAATTTAGAAGCTGAATGGATTAATGGTGTTGTTGCTGTTCTTATATTTGGTATTGTTGCTTATTTGGTTTCTATTTTGACTATGAAGAGTATTGTAGCTCGTAGATTTTTTATGGGTGCTCCAACGGTTGTTATTCAAAATGGTAAGATTATTAAGGAATCTTTGAAAAAGGTTAAATTTGATATTAATGATTTATTAGAAGAATGTAGGAATAATAATGTATTTGATTTAAACCAAATTAATTATGCTCTTATGGAAGCTAATGGGAAACTTAGTATTTTGTTAAAACCAGAATATTTACCTTTGACACCTAATGATATGAAAGTTAAGGTTAATAAAAATGGTTTAGTCGCGAATGTTATTATTGATAAAAAAATAATGAAAGAAAATTTGCTTCAGATGGATAAAGATGAAAAATGGTTAATGAAAGAGTTAAAGATTAAGGGATTTAGTTTGGATGATGTTTTACTTGGTACTTTAGATATTGATAATAAATTAACTATTTATAAACAAAAAGAAAATGAAAATGTTAAGAATGTATTAGAGTAAGTATGTATAAATAATCTTGTCAAATATTTTACAAAAAAAAAAGGGACTTTATTGATTTATAAGTCTTTTTATTTTATAATAAAAATAGGTGATTGTATGGATGAATATATAGAGTACATCCAAAAGGAATTTTGTGCTTCAGCTTTTGTTATAAATCCTGTTAATAAAAAAATTCTTTTAGTGTATCATAATGATTTTGATAGATGGGTTCAACCAGGTGGTCATATAGAAAAAAATGAAACTCCAGAAGAAACTGCTTTAAGAGAAGTTTGGGAAGAAACTGGTGTTAAAATTAAATTACTTGGGGATCATTTCCCTAGAGAACAAGATTTTATAAGACCACTTGGTATTCAAAAAAATAGAACATTAAAAGGTAAAATTCATATTGATATAATATATGCTGCTGTACCAATCAATAAAATTGATCATATAGATACAGATAATGATGTTGCAAAAGTAGGTTGGTTTTCTAGAAATGATTTGGAACGAATAAAAGTATTTCCTGATATAAAAATAACAATGGATTATATTTTAAAACATTATATGGGGGATTATAATGGATAAAATTACAATTATTTTTTCTAGTTTAACTTTGATTGTTACTGTTGCTATTGCTATTTATACAGTACAAGGCAGAGTTAAAAATGAGAATAAAGAAAAACATAAACCTTATTTAATTTTAAAGAGTTTGCAAATATTAAAAAAATTAGATCAATATAAATATTATATTACTTTAAAAAAACAAGATGTTGGGGAAGAAATTGAGATACCATTTAATATAATACTTGAAAATATTGGTTATGGTGTTGCTAGTAACATTAGATTTTATGATTTACTAACAGGTGAATGTATAAGAGGAACACAATTGCTTGAACGAGGTATTAACCAACAACTATTTACAACACTTGATGTTGCTTCTTCTGACATTATTCAAATTCAGATTCTTTTTATTAACTATTTAAATAAAAATGGTATAAGTCATAATAGAATTCTTTGTATTTATCAGGATTTAAATGAAAATATTTATGATTTTATTATACATATAAATATAAAAAGTAAAAAAAATTATGATTTTTATGCGTATCAAAGAGCATCTAAAAGTTACCATAAATGTATAGAAAAATCTAAAAAAGAATATAATATCATTTTAAAAGATTATAAAGGAGAAAGTAGTATTTTTCATTAAAAATCAAGGCATTAACCTTGATTTAAAAATGTATAAGAATAGGTGATTAAATGGGAATATTGGATACTTTGGTAAATGGAGGAAGGTTTACTGATACGATATTTTATAAAAAAACAAGTGATTTACAAGATAAGTATGATGCTTTAAAAAAATTAAATGATGAATACCCA
>CAKPJE010000055.1 GCA_934162555.1 uncultured Bacilli bacterium
AATTTTATTTTTTTTATTTTTTAGTAATACATGTATGTATGTATTAGTGGTTTCATGTTATCAACATTCTTTCTATTTTTTTACTTTTTATTAACAATTACTATATACATTATACAATATATTATTTCCAAATTCAAGAAAAAATCTTTTCTAACGAAAAGATTAATTACATGAAGTACAATAATTTAATTCAGCTTTTTGAATATAACCTGTTATTTTTTGTTTAAAATTCGCGATTTTTTCACTATTCCAATATTCACTTGGGGCACCTTCAGATATAGTGCTTGTTTCATTATCTCCCCCTACTATTTCGCCTTTTTTAACAAATACCACTTGCGGAACAAATATTCTTTTGTTTCCATTTTCATCAGTTTCTAAAACACTATCTAATAATGAAACTATTTTTTGGTAATTTTCAGTATTATTGCTACGCATTTCTTTTATATTTAAATAGTATATTTTCTCTATTGAGTTATCTTTTGCAACTTCATTTAAATAAACTGTATATGTTTGACACCAAGGACATTCTGGGAATCCTAAATAAACAATTCCTGAACCATTTTCTAAAATATCAATTATTTCTTCTTCAGTTTTATAAACAAAAACATTATCCATAGGTACTTTTGTGTATTCAACACTAAATTTATAGTTATCTTTTTTTGTTTCATCCATGTTTGGTACACCGTCATCTACAAATAATAGATAACAGATAACTCCACCGACTACAAAAATTAAGAAAAAGCCATATAGTAAATAATTTGTTTTTTTCATTTTTATACTCCAATCCTTGTTAAGTATAACATTTTTTTATTTACTTTACAATACCTAATTTATACTGTTTCCATTTACATATAATTTATAACCATTAAAATCTATATTACTATAATCATTTATACTTTTTATATAACTATCACCTGTTAATTTAATATTTGAATTTTTATCTACTGTAATATTTATATCATTACCATTTAGTGTTCCTTCATATGTAGTTGATTCTAAATTCATTTCTAAAGATGATATTGAGTCTACTATAATATTACCACTTATATTTTCATCATTTAAATTTAAGGTAACATTACCACCATTAGAACCTGTATTACCCCAAGAATCTGCTTGGATTCTTAAGAAATTTCCTGTTTCATCATTATTGATAATTGTATTATTTTTTAATGTTATTATAGCATCTGTATTTGTTACATAAAATGTATCCCCTTTATTGGTTGTTATTTTACTATTTGTACTTGTAAATGATGATTTACCGGTTGCAGCATCGCCACTCATTGATTGATATAAAAATATATTTTTATAGGTTGTTGATTTTCCATTTAATTCATTATTGGTATCAATTAATTCTACATTTTCTATACTTACTGAATTTTTACCTTCTATAACGATACCTTCTGATGCATTCGAAACAAGTTTAGCATTTTTAACAATTATATTGGCTGTTGAATAAATACTTGGTGATCCTTTTCCATTTGTTGTATATGTTCCGCCATCAACGTTTACATTACCTCCTCCTCTATCACTTCTAATTGCTGCACTTGATATACCAGATGTTGTGATTGTTAGGTTATTTGCATTCATTGTTCCACCACCTGTTGTCATAATACCACCGGAATTATCTTTGGTTGTAGTAATTGTTGAATCACTTATTGTTATGGTTGTTCCATCACTTGATGTATTATTTGTACTGGCACTACCACCATAACTAAATACTCCATTTGATCCATTTGCATTTGTATTTATTGTCATATTTTTTAAGACTAAATTAGCTTTATCTTTGGCGATAATTGCTGAATTAGTACCATAAAAACTTGTATTATCTCCAGAATCAGAATTTCCTGTTTTATTTATGGTTACATTTGAAATATTTACATCTATTTCTCCACTAACTAAAATAGCATTTTCATCAGCTGATGCACTTTCATATGTTCCACTTTCAATTGTTTTATTTTCTTTTATTTCTAGATTTGCTGTATATTCTGAACTTGAATTATTTGGTTTATTAATTTGATTTGTTTTATTAATTTTAATATTACTTATATATGTTAGTATAACTGATAAAATAAGAACACTTAGTATATAAATTATAATTTTATCTTGATTTATAAAAACTTTATTTTTATTGAATTTAGACATTATCAAATAAATTAATACTAAGCTAGTTATTAAACTTAATGAACCATATATTAAATAATCTTTTACTGTATTATTTGATGTTTGTTCTCTAGGCATTTCTGGTCTTTCTCTCGCTTCACTTGGCATCTCTGTTTTTTCATTTAATCCATCTCTTTTTTCATTTGATTCATTTTGTTTTTCAGGCATATTACCTGACATATTATCATTTATTTCATTTGGTTTATTAGTATTATTTTGGTTTATTCTATAACCTACCATTAAACCAATTGACAAAATTATTATAACTACACATATAATATTTTTTACATATCTTTTCATATATTTTTTCCTTTCCACAAATTAATAATATTATATTTTTATTAAATGAATATTAAATTGTACTTATATATTCCGTTTTTAATATTTTATCATAAAACATTCTTTTTTTCTTAAATAATATTATAATATTTACAAAATAAAAAATAGGAATTAATAAAATTAATAAATAAAATATATATATTTTGCTTTTAAAATCTAATTTTAGTAAAACAAATGATAATGGTATGTAGTAATAATACAAATACATCATTGTTGTTCTTAATAGTAAATTTAAGAACTCATTATTTTTAAAACTTATTCTTACATTTAAGAATTTACCTGCTGGTGTGAATCCATTATTTAGAGTTGGTACTAGAACATAATATATAAACAATACTATGTATTTAATAAAGTTATAATTAAAAAATGAATAAATAAGCATATATAGTATTTCATATAAAATAAGATCTAAAATAAAGAGTACTATTCTTCTAAGTGGGGAAACTATTTTACCTACTTCAATAGATTTTTTATCTATTTTTTCTCTTGATGGTAAAAAATTGATTAATCCCATTATTTTATAACCTATTAATCCTCCTAGTGTATTTATTATTAAATCATCTACATCAAATAATCTATAAGGTCTTGGATAAATAAAATATAAACCTGATAACTGGGTTAGTTCAAAGAAAAGTGAGAGTAAAAAACTAATGAAAATGGTCTTTTTTAAATCACATTTATAATAATATCTTAAATACATACCAAATGGTACAAACATAAAAATATTGAAAACCACTATATAAAAAGAGCTGTCTGTTAAGGCTTTTAAATATGTTTTATAATCAGTTATAACAAATGGCGTTTCTTTTATGAAATCAGTTATAAATTTAAAGGGAATTAATTGTACTTTAGGGGTTGTTAAATTTTTTACATATTCTATATCAGGTAGTGGGAGTATTACTAAGAAATATATTGTCATTAGGTATAATATAAATGAATATACTATTAAAACTCTTAATTTATTAATTGAACCATATTTATGATATTGACTTAAAATAAAAGGAATTGTAAAAAAGAAGGCAATTATAGGGAAAAATATAAATGCCTCTTTTATTATTTTTAAATACCCCATTTTATCACCTTCTTATTATATTTTTTGAACATATATATGTTATTGTAAAGTATCCTCCATATATTAGTATTATAAATATTGCTGTCATTATTATTGCTTTTAATAAGCTTTGATTACCAAATGATAATAGTACATAGTTACAGAATTTTATACCAAATATTGAATGAATTAGTGCGAGTAATAATGGTAACATAAAGAATACAAATATCTGTTTGAATAAAGCTTTATTGATCATTTCTTCGCTTGCACCAATTCTTCTTAAAGTATTGAATCTTGATTTATTATCAGCACTTTCGGATAATTCTTTTAGTGCTAGTATTGCTGATGATGCTATCAAGAAAATGATTCCTAAATATATACTTATAAAGGTTACAAGCGCACCTAGTCCAATACTGTTACTATATATTTCCTCTTTTGTATCATAATCAGGAATTAAATAACCATCTTTACTTTCATATTTTTCTAATTCTTCCAAAATATTACTTTTATCTTTCTTATAGTTTGCTAGTATATGATTATAAACTATATAATCATCTTTTATGCTATAATCTTTATCATAAATATTAGGAATGATATTGTCTGGCACAAGTATTATTCCTAGATTAGAATAATTTGCATTCATTTCAACAAAACCATCTTTACATTCATTATATTTAGGTTTTAATTTATGATTTAGTATCTCTATTTCTGTATTTTGTTTTAGCGCTATATTTCTTAAATCAACCATATTTTGATAATTCGCGACTATCATATATTCATCATCATTTAAAGTAAATTCTTCCTTATTGTATAGACGAGCGACTTTATTATATTCACTTATTTGCATTACTTGCTCAAGACTATCAAGATATAAATATGGGTATTTTTTTTGGATCATATCTTTGGTATTTCCAAGTGTATCAGAAAAGGAAAAACCATCTAAATCATAAAAAATATTATATTCTACTATATCTTTAAAATAATTATCTAAATCAAAATTGTAATGTTCTAATGTTTCTCTTACTGATGAATTCCTGTTTTTTATTTCTTCTTTTGTATAATTTAAATCTTCAAAATGTCTTTTATTATAATATCTTTTATATAAATCAACATCTACTGGTACTAAATCATTTAAGGCTTTATTCATTGAGTTTTTTATTGATAAACTTGATGATAAAGCACATATTGTTACAAATAACATCAAACATATAAAGGTTACTGATACAACCATAGTATTAATTTTACTGCTTATTTGTCTTAATGTAAATGAATTTAAACCTTTATAATAAAATTTTTTTATACTTGTACATAATCTTAGTAATAATCCTGATAATGACCAGAATATAAAGAATGTTGAAACGCTACCTAAAATAATGGGGATTAATATTTTATTTTCATCATTAAATAATGTTTTCACACCACCTGTTACCATATAGTAAGCATATGATAGGACAAGTACTGATATTATGAATATAATTGTGCATACATATGGATTTTTTATTTTTACTTGTTCACATTTTTTACTACCATATAATAAATCTATTAGTTTTGATTTACCAATAATTATAGTATTAAATATCATAACTATTAGATACATAATACTGAAATATATTATTGTTTTTATAAAAGCTTGTTTTGAGAAAACAAAGGCAAAGTTTTTTAAATCGGCTTCAAACATATGTGCGACTAATAAACTCATGAATTGAGATAGAACAACTCCTAATGATAGACCTACTATTAGTGATAGTAAACCTATTATTAGGGTTTCAAAGAATAGTATTATTGATACTTTCCTTTTACTCATACCGAGTGTTAGATAGGTTCCGAATTCTTTGTTTCTTCTTTTGATTAAAAATCTACTTGCATATATTATTAGAAATGCTAATATTATTGATACAAAGACACTGACTCCTGATAAAATCCAAATCATTGTTCTTATTATTTGTTTTGTTGATGCATTTAAGCTTAACATTGCTGTTTGACTATCTATTGCATTGAATACATAGAATATTGCAACACCTAATATTAATGTAAAGAAATAAATGGCATAATCTTTGATACTTTTTAGAATATTTTTTATTGATAACTTAAAGAGCATCATTTAAATCACCACCAAGTAAGGTTACAACATCTATTATTTTGTCAAAAAACTCTTTTCTTGTACTTTCACCTTTATAGATTTCATTAAATATTTTGCCATCTTTGATAAAGATTACTCTACTTGCATAACTTGCTGTAAAGGCATCATGTGTTACCATTAATATTGTTGCATTTAATTGTTTGTTTAGAATTTCAAATTTATCAAGTAACATTTTGGATGATTTTGAATCTAATGCTCCGGTTGGTTCGTCTGCTAATATTAATTTGGGATTTGTTATAATTGCTCTTGCACTTGCTACTCTTTGTTTTTGGCCTCCTGACATTTGATATGGATATTTATTTAAAACATCTACAATATCTAGTTCTTGTGCGACTTTGTTTACTCTTTCGTCTATTTCTTTATAGTTTATATTTTGAATTGATAAAGCTAGTGCAATATTTTCATAAGCTGTTAGAGTATCTAATAGGTTAAAATCTTGAAATATAAAACCTAAACTTTCTCTTCTAAACTTATTTAAAGCATTTCCTTTTAATTTGGTAATATCTTTATTATCTATAAAAATATGACCTGATGTTACTTTATCTATTGTACTTATACAATTTAAAAGGGTTGTTTTACCGCTTCCACTTGCTCCCATGATCGCTACAAATTCTTTTTCTTTGACATCAAATGATATGTCATCTATTGCTTTTGTTAAACTTGATTTGTTGCCATAATATTTTTCGATATTTTTTATTTCTAATGTATTCATTTTTTCACCTCAAATAAAATGATACTACAATCATATTTAATAATCGTTTTTTTAATATTTTTTTATATTACATTTTTGTAATGTTCATTTTTTCCGAATATTATTTTTACTTTTGTGTATTCATCTTTTTTTGATTCAATTAATATTTTATGACCTAATTTTTTACACATTTCTTGTGCTATATATAAACCCATACCGGTTGATTTTGCTTTGTCTCTTCCATTTTCACCAGTAAACATTTTATCAAATACTCTTGGTATATCACTTTCTTTTATACCTATTCCATTATCATATATTTCTAATATATTGTTTTTATATGTTATTTTTATTTGAGCATTTTTTTCTTTTTTATATTTTATACTGTTATTTATTATTTGATTTATTATGAATTCTAACCATTTACTATCTGTTAAGAGTGTTTCATTTT
>CAKPJE010000056.1 GCA_934162555.1 uncultured Bacilli bacterium
ATATAAGAAAGATAGTTAAAGAAGCATATATTGAATATTTTGGAGATACGGGTGATGATGATAATACGACAGATGAAGAATCATTTGATAATTATTTAGATAAGTACATTGAAGAAATAAATTCTAATTATAAAAAAGTAGATGCAAGTACAGACTTTTCATTTTACACAGATGAAAATATAAAGGTATTCGCGAAAGACCTAAAAGAATATGATGGTAAACAATTAGAATACATTGGAATTATGCCATTAAATAAAGATTTGGATGAGTATGTAAAAAATATAACAGCTCAGGATATAAATACTCTACTAGGACAACTAAAAAAAATTGAACTAAACAATTTTAAAGAAGGTGTAGTTACAAAAATAACAGGCTTTATTCCTAAATTTAAATTCGATTATGAACTAGATTTAATGAATGATTTAAAAACATTAGGAATTAAAAATGTATTTGAAAGTGGAAAAGCCAATTTAAAAAATATCACATCAGATGATTTATACATAAATAAAGTTTCTCATAAATCTAATATAGAATTTACCCAAGATGGTATAAAAGCAGCAGCAGTTACCTCTGCAGCAGGATGGGGAGCAGGAGGATGGGATTATTGTTTTGATGTACCAGTAGAAGAAATAGACTTAACATTTGATAAACCATATATGTTTATAATAAGAGATAAAAAAACAGAAGAAGTATGGTTTACAGGTACAGTATATAATCCACTTCTATATTCAGAAGATAATACAATATTAAAAAGATAAATTAGAGTCCACAAAACTCTTTTTTTCATAAAAACCTTTATTTTTTAATAATTATTTGTTAAAATTAAAAGGAGGGTGATTAAAATGTTTGAATCATTAGGAGAAAGATTACAAAACGCAATAAAGAAAATAAAAGGGTACGGAAAAATAACCGAAGAAAATATAAGTGAAGTAACAAGAGAAATTAGACTAGCTCTACTAGAAGCAGACGTCAATTATAAGGTCGTAAAAGAATTTATTGAAGATGTAAAAATAAAAGCACTAGGTGAAGAAGTAAAAGCATCTTTAAACCCAGGAGAAGTATTTGTAAAAATATTAAAAGACGAATTAGTAGAACTACTAGGTGGCGATAAAGAAGACTTAAAAATGAATGGTAATCCAACAGTTTTAATGCTAGTTGGTTTACAAGGATCTGGTAAAACAACAACAATCGGAAAACTAGCAAATCTACTAAGAAAAAAATACAAAAAAAAGCCATTATTAGTAGCATGTGATATCTATAGACCAGCTGCTATAGACCAGTTAAAACAACTAGGAAAAGAATTAAATATCGAAGTATATGAAGAAGGAAAAAATAATCCAGTTGAAACAAGTAAAAATGCTATCAAATACGCTAAAGAAAACAATTATGACTATGTATTAATAGATACAGCTGGTCGTTTGCACATCGATGAAGTATTAATGGATGAATTAAAAAATATAGAAGATAGTGTAAAACCAGATGAAATACTATTGGTACTAGATAGTATGATTGGTCAAGATGCTATAAATGTAATAAATGGGTTCAATGAAAAATTAAACTTAACAGGAGCGATTTTAACAAAACTAGATGGTGATACTAAAGGTGGTGTAGCATTATCAGTTAGACACTTAACTCATATACCAATAAAATTTATAGGAACAAGTGAAAAATTAGACGGCCTAGAAGAATTTTATCCAGACAGAATGGCAAGTCGTATACTAGATATGGGCGATCTAATGTCAATGGTTGAAAAAGCAGAATCAATAATAGATGAAAAAGAAGCTGAAGAATTAGCAAAAAAAATGAAGAAAGGCAAATTCGATTTAGAAGACTTTTTAAAACAAATGAACCAAATAAAAAAATTAGGTCCACTTGAAAACTTATTAAAATTAATGCCAGGAGCGAATAAAATGGGATTAAATAATGTTCAAATAAATCCAAAAGATCTAGCACACGTAGAAGCAATTATTCTATCAATGACACCATATGAGAGAAGACATCCAGAAGTACTAAAGGCAAGTCGTAAAATGCGAATCGCAAAAGGTTCAGGAAGAAGCGTTGAAGAAGTAAATAGACTTTTAAAACAATTTGAACAAATGAAAGAGATGATGAAAAGACTTCAAAATGGAAATATGAAGTTACCATTTTAATATGAAAACAGATGATATATTATATAAACTATCTAGATCAAAATTTAGAAGTAGTTTTAACTTAAAAGAAAAAGATAAAAAATATATTGAAAATAAATCATTAGAAAAAATAAAGGAACATGCTTATGATTTTGTTAATCAAAGACTCAAAGATATAAGAGTTGTAAAAGATGGAAAACAAACGCCAACACATGGACATCCTGTTTTCATCGCTCAACATGCAACAGCTACTTGTTGTAGAACCTGTCTAGAAAAATGGCATCATATTGATAAAAATAAAATTTTAACTGACGAAGACATAGATTATATAGTAAATATAATAATGAAATGGATAAAAAAACAAATATTACTTTAAAAGATATTGTTGATTTTCATTATAGATTTGAAAGAATCCACCCATTTGGAGATGGAAATGGTCGTGTAGGTAGAATTATAATGTTTAAAGAATGCCTAAGAAATAACATTATGCCATTTATAGTATTGGATGATGATAAACCATATTATATGCGAGGCTTAAAAGAATATGAAAATGATAAAATGTTTTTAATTGATACTATAAAACATGAACAAGATCTATATGAAAAAATAACAGAAAAATTATTAAACTTTGAAATAGAATAATATAAAAAAAGAAATATTATAGTTATTTGCTCATACAAAAAAAATTTAAACCTCATACTATAAAGTAGTTAGGAGGTTTTTATGTTATTTGGTTTTGGAAGAAGAAACTATGGATGTGGATGTAATCAAAATATGGATCCATGCCGTCAAAATGAAGTAATCGAACCTACAATTACAAAATGTGTTGAAAAAGAATTCTACCATGAAGTACCACATGTATGTCCAATTCATACACATGTTGTAAACAAACATATTTACAATCATACATATAGACCAGAATATACATGTTCAGAAGAAAATGTAGTTGTAAATAATGAATGCAATAAATGTAGTGGATTTTAAATAAAGGCCCAAAAGGCCTTTTAAAAATGACAAAAGATATTGACAAATGTATAAACAATGTATATACTATAAATGAGGCGATATAATGGAAATAAGAATTCAAAAATGGGGCAATTCAGATGGAATAAGAATTCCTAGTAGTATTCTAAAATCTCTAAATATAAAAACAAATGATATATTAAACATAGAAGAAGTAAATAAAAAAATTATTATTAGCATTCCTGAAAAAAAGAAAATATCTCTTGAAAAAAAATTTAAAGAATATAAAGGAAAAAATTTAGTAAAAGATTTTTCATGGGATGAAAATGTAGGAAAAGAAATATGGTAAAAAAATATATACCAGAACAAGGGGATATTGTATATTTAAATTTGGAACCAACTAAAGGCCATGAGCAATCAGGTATTAGACCAGCAGTTGTAATCAGTAATAATGTATTTAATAAAAATACAAAAATGGCTATAGTATGTCCTATTACATCAAATGATAAAGAATTTCCCACCCATTATAAATTAGAAGATACAACCAAAATACATGGATCAGTCTTAAGTGAACACATAAGAAGTATAGATTATGAATTCAGAAAATTAAAATTTATAGAAAAATTAAGCAACAATGATTATATAAGTATAATTACTCTAATGAATGCTTGTATAGAAGAATAACAGAATTAAAATAAAGGCCCAAAAGGCCTTTTAAAAATGACAAAATAATGATATAATCAAAAACGGAGGAGATAAAATGTTTAAAGGGAAACCATTTGTAAAATGGGCAGGAGGAAAAAGACAAATTATAGACAAGTTAAAAGAGTATGTACCAGATGAGTATAATACTTATTATGAACCATTTATAGGTGGTGGAGCATTACTATTTGAACTATCACCCAAAAATGCTGTCATAAATGATTCAAATGAAGAACTAATGAATGTATATAGATGTTTATGTGATGAAGAAAAATTTAAAAAAATGTGTAACCTATTAAATCACTATGAAGCTGAACATTCAGAAGAATTTTATTATGAAATAAGAAACAAAGATAAAAATAAAAATGCTTATAGTAGACTATCAGACTACACAAAAGCAGCACGAACTATTTATTTAAACAAAGCATGCTTTAATGGATTATATAGAGTAAATAAAAAAAATGAATTTAATGTTCCATTTGGTAAAAAAACAAAAGTAAATACATATGAAGGAAGTAATTTAATAACAGTAAGCAATTACTTAACAATGAATAACATAAAAATTCTAAGTATTGACTTTGAAGAAGCAGTTAAAGATGTAAAACCAAAGGATTTTATTTATTTTGACCCACCATATGATTCAGATACATCAACCTTTAATAGCTATACAGAAGAAGGATTTGACAGAAATGAACAAATAAGACTTGCAAAAGTATTCAAAGAGTTAGATAAAAAAGGAGCCTATGTTATGCTTTCAAACCATAATACAAGTTTAATAAATGACTTATATAAAGACTACAATATTCATTTAATAGAAGCAAAAAGAAATATTAATGCCAACGGTAAAAAAAGAGGAAAAGTTGAAGAAGTAATTATTACTAATTATGAAAACAACCGAAATTTTGAATGAAAACACTAGATATATTTTATAACCATATAATCGAAGAAGCCAAAGAAGGAAGGATTGACTCTTACTTTTATTATAACATTATCTTTAATACAACTATAGCAAATAAAGAATATAAAGCAATTGCAAATGAAGAATTAATTATTCCCACTCTAAAAATAAAAAACAAACCAGAATTTGATAAATTATTAATAGAATATGTAAATAAATGCTTAAAATTTTATGATGATAGCAATTATCCAGAAGAAATATTAGATAACTCTTTATATAAAGAAAAAGGAATAAGCAAAGAAAAAACAATACTCGCATTACTATTCGCGAATGCTACCTTTGAAGATTTTGAAGAACCAGTAGAATTTCTAAAAAGAAGAATTAATTTTTTGGACAACTACTCAAATAATTTAGAACTAGGATTTTCTGAATTACTAAAAACAAACATCAAAATAAAAATTGAAAAAGATAAACTAAATAATGAAACACCATACCAATTTGTAGTTGAATGTAATGATTGTATATTGCCAAGATTAAAATTTGGTATAAGCGAAAAAACAGCATATATCTATGCAATACAAAACAAAGATGAAATATCAAAGAAAATAAATAGAACACTATACAAAGTAGGAGAAGGATTTGACAAAACAAAAGATAACTATGAAATCTTTGAAGAAGGCAATTTAAATGACATAACACCAAGTTTTCTATTAGTCGCGAACATATTTATCTCTTACTTAAACAAAATGGGTATAAACAACATAAAAATATGCTCAATCTTACCAGAAAGATGGAATGCTAAAGCAATTGCCAATAAACTAAAAGGAAAAGATATGGAAGAACAATTAAAAATCCAAACAAACTTAACGGAAAAACTTATAAGAACATTTTTAAGACTAGAACACCATTATGATAATTTAAAAATATTATCTTACCCAATGGATAACAGTTCATATCTTTCAATATGTAATATAGGAAGTATAAAATGTAATAATAGTTTACTTACTGAAACAAGCGAATTATGCAGTAAAAAAAGGTGATACAATGAATGATTTTCATAATATAATAAAAGAAATATGTAAAAAAAATAATATTAAAATAAATATTCTATCAGAAGGATGGATTATTTCTCTTGAAAAAAACAATATTAAAAAATTTATAACTGGTTATAAATTTGATAATAACACTCATGCATTAGGAGAAATATTAGATGATAAATATGGGACATATGAAATATTAAAACTATATAATATTCCTGTATGTGATTATAATATAGTCTATAGTCCACTTAATAAAAATGATTATGCCATCAAATATAATAGTTTAGAATATGTTACTAATCTATTTAATAAATATAATCATAATATAGTATTTAAAATAAATAATGGAACATGTGGAAACAATGTAAATAAAATAACCACCATAGAAGAATTAAAAGAAAAGTTTTTAAACTTAAAACCAACTAGTACATATAGTATATCTCCATACTATGAAATAATAAATGAATATAGAGTAATTGTTTTAAATAAAAACATTGAATTAATGTATAAAAAAGAATTACCTATTGTATATGGAGATGGTAAAAAAAGTATCAAAGAATTATTACTTGAATTTAATTATGAATATTTTAGTAAAATAAATGATGAAAAATTAGAAAAAATCCTAGAACAAGATGAAAAATATGTTTACAGTTGGAAATTTAATTTATCACAAGGCTCAAGAGCAAGTTTTGATATAAATGAAGAAGATAAAGAAGAAATTAAAAAAATAGTAAATCAAGTATTTGATATTGGTTTTTGTAGTATTGATATAATTAAAACCATAGATAATAAATATATGGTATTAGAAATTAATAGTGGTATAATGATGAAAAATTTAATGGAAGAATATGGAACCGAAATAGCTAAAAAAATATATGAAAAAGCAATGCTAAGTATGTTTAAGGAATAAGTATGATAAAAGAAATAATAAAAAATAGATCTAATTTAAAACTTAATGATATAAATAGAACCACTAGAAGAGCTAAAGTGTTAGTTATAAATCAAAACAAGTTTTTACTTGCTCATGCAGCAGGTGATTACTTT
>CAKPJE010000057.1 GCA_934162555.1 uncultured Bacilli bacterium
CTTTGGCATTAGTAAAGTGTTTATTTAATTCTTTTTCAACTGCAAGAGCGCAATTGGCACAGTCTAGATTGTTAATATTAAATTTATATTTTTTCATTTTTTACCTCCTCTATAATTATACGTTTTATTGTACATCATGTCAATACAATGTGATATTTTTATCATATTTTTGTATTTTTTTTATTTTTGTTATATAATACTTTTTGGAAGTGATTGTATGTCTAATATTAGAATGCCCAAACAAAAGAGATCTATTGAAAAAAGAAATAGAATTATTGAAAGGGGTTTTGAACTTATTTGTAAGAACGGCTACTATAATACTACTACAAATGATATAGCAAAATATGCTGATGTTTCTACGGGTATTGTTTATCAGTATTTTAATGATAAGAAAGAAATTTTTTTAGAGGGTATTGATTTATATTATAATAGTATTATGTTCCCTATTCTTGATGTTTTGGATAATCAAAATAATTTAGATGATATTATAAATGAAATTATTAATAAGTTTATTTTAAAACATACTTTGTCAAAGAATGCTCATGAAGAAATAATTGCATTATCGCATTTGGATAGTGATGTATCAAAAATTTTTCATGAGAAAGAACTTGAAATGACCAATAAAGTAATTGAGTTTTTAGATAAATTGAATATTAATTTAGATAATAAAAAGGAAAAAGTCCATATTATTGTTGGTTTGATTGAAAATTTATGTCATAGTATTATTTATCATAATGATGGATGCTTTAATTATGATGAGATGAAAAAAGAAGTTACTTTAGTTATAAAGTTTATTATAAATAGTTAATTTTCTTTAAAAATATCATAAAATGTATTGTAATTAATTTTAGTTTTTGCTATAATTAACTTACATGGAGCCATAGCCAAGTGGTAAGGCGTGGGACTGCAACTCCCTGATCGTTGGTTCAAATCCGACTGGCTCCTCCAATATAATATTTAATCGAACATTTAGTTCGATTTTTTTATAAAATTTTAAAATTATTTATTATAATAAAATAAAATCGGCATAACCGATTTTATTTTTCTTTTAAGCTAATTGTTGCTTCTTCATTTTTTCTAATTAAATCATACATAATAATATAATTAGATATATTTATTTTATTTTGAGCAATCAAATTATTTTGTTCTATGTAATCATTTTTAACAACTAATTTATCTTCTAGTGCTTTAAATGAATCTCTTTTAGTATCATAATACATTTTATCAGTAAGCCAGTTACCATTTGGGAATACAACGATATTATCGCTATCATCGAATATATCACTTCCTAAAGTATATTTAGTTTCAAATCCAAACATATTTGCAATCGTTGGGAAAGTATCCAACATAGAAGATACTTTACTAATAACTTTTGGTTCAATATCTTTAGAATAAATAATAAATGGTACGCTTCTTAATAATTCATAGTCAATATCATCAATTACTTTATAATCTAATGAATCTTTTTCAATAACTTTTCCTGTTTGTCTATCATAGTTATAAAAATATTCAAATTGACTCTTTTTAATTTTGGCATCATGATCACCATATATAATTAAAACTGTATTATCTAATAATCCTTCTTTTTCAAGTCCATTTATGAATTCTCCTAATGCTTTATCTGCATAATGAACTGATTTAATATAACTTCCTAAAATGGTTCCTTCTAAATAATTATCCATAATTAATTTACCATTTTTATCATAATGATATGAAGATACATCAAAATTAGATAAATCTTTTCCTTCGTTTGTAAAAGGAGTATGATTCGATAATGTTATTAATGTTCCATAGAAATTTTGGCCTTTTTCATTTATTTCTTTTAATTTTACTAATGATTGCCTAAAAAATGATTCATCAGATAGTCCTAAACCAATTGTTTCATCAATTATATAATCACTTTCATAATTATAAAATTTTTGATAACCTAAACTATTATACATAATGTTTCTATTCCAAAATGTTCCATTATTGGCATGCATTGAAAATGTATAATAACCAGCGTCGTTAAATTTTTTTTGGATTGTTTCATATTTTCTATTCCAGTAATTTATAAATACTGTTCCGTTATTTGTTGGTAAAAGTGATGTTGAAAATGTAAATTCGGAATCACTTGATGTACCTACACTATCTAGGGCATAAAAATTATTAAAGTATAAACTTTTATTTATTAATTTATTTAGATTAGGCGTTATTTCTTTACCATTTATTTTTTTATTGATAACAAAATTTTGTAAACTTTCTGCATGTATTACTAATACATTTTTTCCATTAAAAATATTGGTATATTCATTTGTTTGTTTTATGTTAGGCTTACTATAATATTCTCTAAATACTTTAGATGCATTATCACTTCCAAATAGGTTTACTAGTGATGGTTTTAAACTGACAACAAAATCATCTATTTGATATATATATGTACCAAATTGCATTACTACATATCCCCTATTCCAATTTTTCCATATTCTGGCATAATCTTTACCTTTATAGAATGGTGCAAGTAATGCGAGTAAAATGATACCACTTAAGAATACAAATTGAAATTTTGATTTATTTTTTTCTGGACCAATTAATTTATACATAATAATAAATATTGGGATTTGTAAAAAGAATAAAAAATCTTTAAATTCTATAATATTATCTACAACTGCATTTCCTACATCTTTTAAAAAGGTTATTGAGCCTATTAAAGATATTGATATAAATGATAAATAATTGTTGTAGTAAACGCTGTTTGAAAAACATATGGATGACCCTATGATTGTCATTATTAATAGATATATGTATCTATTTTTAGTTTTGAATAGATAAGAAAATGATCCTATTACAATTATTGTTCCTAAATCAGCTATAAATGGTTTAATGTTAAAGTAATTTTTTACGGTTAAAAATCTTAATAATGTACTTGTTAATAAATTACATATTATGTAGATTAAAAATAATTTATTTGTACATATAAATTCTTTAATTTTTTTCATGGTTCGCCTCATCAAAATTATAACACATATTACTATAAAAAAAAAGAACTATATATTTTTAATATATTTGCTTTGACACTTAAAAAGTTCTATTTCTAGAACTTTTATGATATCAAACTACCCTTTACTACATTGCTACCACTATCAGCAGGTATAATATTTCTATTTGTTAAACTTGGATTTTCAGCTGTATCATATAAATTTATGCTTGTAAATTTTTCATTGTTATGATATACATCGAATGTAAATTTACCTGTTTTTGCTGTTATTTTTCCATTTACTACTCTCATATAGTAGGCATATGTTCCAACATACACTAGAATTAAGGTAAGTAATATTAAACTTAAACTCATTAATTTTTTATATTTTTGCACTCCTTAAGCACTATTTCGACTATTAAGATTTCTATCCCATATAAATTCTATTATTAAATAGCTAAAAATTCATCAAAAAAGATGAAAAATTTCATCTTTATACTTTCTTTTCTAAATTTTCTTGTTCACTCTTATTATGCATATAAACAGCAGAATTAATACTAATCCCAATTACCAAAACATAAGATAACATATAAATCCATACCATAAACATAATAATAGTAGAAATACTACCATAGAAAACACTATAATCAGCTATATTAATAGTATAAAAACTATAAATTGCTGTAATTACCATCCAAGCAATAGTAGTAAATAATGTTCCTAAATTAGTAGTTTTATTACTAACATGAGGTGGTATAAGCATTGCAAAGATAATCTTTAAAGTAAAAAATATAAACAATGCCATAATAGGCCACTTTAAATATGAAAATAAATTATATATCGTTTTAGTAATCATTTGGATCTTTTCAATACTCATAATAAAATTAAGAATCTGATCACCAAATGCTAGTATAACAGAAATAGCAATAAACATGAAAACCAAAATAATAGTCATTATAATAGATTTAACACGCCTTTTAATTTCATTATCCTGTGGTACCTCATAAATAGCATTAGTTGCAACTAAAATTGACCAAGGACCATTTGATGCAACATAAAAACCAATAATAGTAAACACAATTATATTACCAGTACTAGCAGTACCATGAATAAGTAAAAATTCAGATAAACTAGGAGGTAACACACCACCAAACCATTCAATTAAATTAGATAAAGAAACATTAAACTTGGATGCTACAAAACCAACTAAAGTAATAATTGGGAAAATAGCCAAAAAAAGGGAAAAGGCAACTTGACCAGGAAGTATTAACATCGTTGGCTTTTGTGTAATCTCAAAAATCCTTTTAACTCCTTTTTTTATTTTTTTTAAAACCTTTTTCATTTACCCATTTCTTCCTTATTAGTACGCATTTCAATCGTTGCTTCATTAATAGCATCATCAATAGTTTTAATACCGTCATTTATCATACTATAACCACTAGCTGATCCAAAACCATGTGATAAATCTTTTAATTCTCTATTTAATTTTTTCAAATAAGAAACAGTTTGTTTTTCATCATAACCAACTAAATAAATCAAAAATTCATTACCATTGGTTCTAATAATTTCACTATTAGATAATTGATTTTTAATCAATATATTGGCAGCTTCTTTAATAAGTTCATCACCCTCAGCATGACCATAATTATCATTAATATAAGCAATATTATTTAAATCAATTACAATAACAGCTTGTGGGTAAATCTCTGATTCATCCCAAATACTAATATTATCATTTAAATAGTTTCTATTTTTTAAAGAAGTAAGCATATCAATATACTTTAATTTTTCTTCTTTTGATAACTTTTTCTTAAATTTAGTTTTTGTCTTTTTCTTTATTTCTTTTAAAGTAAGTAGTGCGATTATTAATAATCCAGAAATAACAGAAACACCAATTAATTCTCCAAGTAAATTAGAGTTTTCTTTAATACTTGTTAAATTATACAATGTATTATTAATTGTTACCTTTTCATTAATATAAGAAAGATAAAAATTAAAGAAATTCATAAAGACTTTATTTTCATCATTATTCTTAAAAGTAAAACTATACTCTTTTTTTAGTGGGAATTCATAATCAATTTTATATTCCTTTAAATCCCTTTGCCTATAATAATTATAAGCTACTTTTTCAAGTGCAATTATTGAATTTTTATTAAGTTTATTAAGCATACTAGAAGTATTGCTACTTTCAATTACATCAACACCACGTTCTTCTAAATAGTTTGCCACTTTTGAGTTCTTAATAGCATATACTTCCTTATTTTTTAATGAATTAACTGAATCAATAATCAAATCATTATCATTATGAGAAACAATTACTATTTTTTCATCATAAATAGATATTGTATTATAAACATTTTCATCTAATTTTATAGAACTGCCATCCATGAAGAAATCAATTTTATCATCATTAAATGCTTTAATTAAATCCTCATAAGAACCATATTCTTCAAAATCAATAGTTATGCCAGAAATACTAGCAAAATCTTTTATTACATCATTATTAATACCCTCATTTTTTTTATTTATAATAGTATCAAATGGTGTATTAATTATATAACCATATTTATAATTTTTACTTTTAAATTGTTGTTCTTCTAAAGCAGATATTTTAGATCCATTAAAATAAGTTCTTACAAAATTATCATCATAGCTTTTAGTAAATCCATCTAATTTCCATTTATTATAAAATTTAGTTATAATTGTATTTAATTTTTCATTACTTCCTAAAGAAATAGTATAATATACGGGCAAATCATTTAAATTATATGAAATATTAAGTTCACTATTTGCAAGTACTTCATTTAAATATTCTGTTTTTGGGACAATAATAGCATCACTTTCAGTAGATATACTACCTAGTAAATCAGTCATATTTTCAAAAACATTAATTTTTAAATTTTCATTATCTCCTAAATAGAATGCAAGTACTTCATCATCACCTTTTAATATATTAATATTCATGTTTTTAATTTCACTTAAATCATTATATTTAATATTATTTTTAGTAATAACAGCATAAGTATCTTTATAAATTAAAATATCATTTTCTTCTAAAGATTTTTTTATCTTCATTGAATAGTCATAAGTTTTTGTTCCATCATCAGATACTTCATTTATAACTAATCCTGTTTTATTTTCTAAATCCTTTATAAAATCAAATATTATTCCACTACCACCATTTGTAAACATTGGTATATTTGTCGGAATACCAAAATCATATATTTGATTCTTATTTTTTTCAATCCATTGTTTTTCAATCAAAGTAAGTGTAGTTTTATCATCTTCCTTTGTTAAGTAATACCATAATGAACCTATTACTGCTAGTACAACAGTTGTAATAAGTGTTACGAGTACTATTTTTTTCTTATTCATTTACTTCTCCTTTTTAGTGCTTTTGTTATCCCAAATAAAACTAGTACTTGTCTTATGCTTAGCTCCTATTATAGGGTAAACTTCACTTTCTTCAGAATCACTTTTTATTATAACTTGCATGTCATAATATGTTTTCTGCTCATCATCAAAATAATTCAAAATTTTATTGGCATAGCCTTTTGAAACATCAACAGCAGTTTCATTAGAAACTTCAAGAATAATATAAATTAATCTTCCTTGTAAATCATATTTGATGCTTTTTACATCTTTATTTTCTTCCATTTCTGATGTTAATTTTTTTACTTGTTCATCAGTTATTTTTACATTTTCAATACCATCTAATCTATTTCCATACTTATTAGAATCATTACCTAGTAATGGCTTTACTGCAAAATATCCAAGTATACAT
>CAKPJE010000058.1 GCA_934162555.1 uncultured Bacilli bacterium
ATCTAGAACCATTCCTAACTTGTCCAATACCAGGAATTAATACTAATACTATCAAAACTAAACAAATAAATAGTAAAAAATTAGCCTTTTTCTTAATGAAATTCACATCTATTTTAGAAATAATTTTAATTATAACTAAACCAACTATCATAAATATTGCCTGAAACTTTAAATATCTAAAACTATCACCAAATTTATATTCCGCCCATATAGAAGAAGATGAATAAATCATTACTAAACCAATTATATTTAATATTAAACATGAAAATAAGATTTTTTTATTCATAACCATACTCCATAAATTAAAGCAAGTAAACTAGCAATAAACCCTATACACCAAAATAATTTAACAATATCTCTTTCATTCATACCTTTTTTCTCAAAAGCATGATGAATAGGAGTCATAGGAAATAACCTTTTTTTAGTCATCTTATAATATATCCTTTGAATAATTGTTGTAAGCATTTCAATTACAAAAACAATTCCAATTAGTATTAACAATAATTCATGTCTTGTTAAAATCGCACTTGTAGCAAGTACACTACCTAAAGCGAGCGAACCAGTATCGCCCATAAAAACCTTAGCAGGATTTATATTAAATGTTAGAAAGCCAATTAAAGAACCAACCAAAAGAAATAAAAATAAAGCTATACTATCATAACCATTTAACCAGTCGGTATTCCAAACAATTATCCCAAAAGTAGAAATTGCAATCACTGATAAACCAGCAGCTAGACCATCTAGACCATCAGTTAAATTAACGGCATTAGTAGTTGCCAAAAGAACAAGTAGAATAAATATACCATATAAAAATCCGATATTCTTTTTAAAACCAATTGCATGAATCCATAATAAAGGTTCGTTACCTGCTTTCAAAAATAGAAAGAAAAATACTAAAGCAACTATTATTTGTAATACTAATTTCTGGTTTTCACTTAATCCATCATTAGACTCTCTTTTTATTTTCAAAAAATCATCTATAAAACCAATCAAAGAATAAGATAAAAAAGTAAATATAACAATAAGCAATGAATAATTTAATTCCATTTTTTTTAAAATCAAAAATATTATTGTTACAACTGTAGTAGGTAATATAAATATTAATCCTCCAATAGTTGGGGTATGATTTTTTGAACTATGCGCTCTTTCTAAATATTTACTGATACTCTGACTAGCTCTTAATTTTTTTAATATTGGTATTAATAAATAACCTGTTATAATTGATAAAATAAAACCTATTAAAACTGCCATAAATGATTTAGTTATTATGTACATATTGATCTCCTTTTAAATTATATTCATGAAGAAGTCATAAATTGCTTATTGTTTTTAAAATTTGGATGTGATAAAATAAATTAAAGAATGAAAAGAGATTAAAAAAATATATTTAAATAGGAGATGTTTATGAAAAATAAAGTAGTAGTATTAGGTGGCGGAACAGGAATGTCCCACTTAATTAAAGGATTAAAATTATTCCCACTTGATATAACAACAGTTGTATCAGTATGTGATGACGGTAAAAGTACAGGAAGACTAAGAAATGAATTCCATATTCCGGCAGTAGGCGATATAAGAAGAATATTAGTCGCACTCTCTGAAACAGAGCCATTAGTAGAAGAATTACTTAATTATCGCTTTAAAACAACAAGTGATCTAAACGGTCATACAGTCGGTAATTTATTATTAACAGCATCAACCAATATAACAGGAAATATGTCAGATGGTATAGAAGCATTAGGAAAAGTTTTAAACTTAAAAGGTAAAGTATTACCCCTTACAGAAGATAATGTGATTTTAATGGCCGAAATGACAGATGGGACTATAATAGAAGGTGAACATTTAATAACAGAATCTAATAAAAAAATAAAAAAAGTTTATTATAAAGATAAAGCTAAAATAACAGATAATGTTATAAATGCTATAAGAGAAGCTGATTTAATAGTTTTAAGTATGGGTAGTCTATATACAAGTATAATTCCTAATTTAATAACAGATGATGTAATAAAAGAAATAGATAGTAGTCATGCTAAAATAGTTTATACATGTAACTTGATGACTCAACCAGGAGAAACAGATGAATTCAAAGTAAGTGACCATATAAAAATATTAAACAGTTATTTAGGCAAAAGAAAAATAGACATTGTAATTGCAAATAAAGGTAATATTGATAAAGAAATAGCTTTAAAATATGCCAATTTAGAACAAAAAGATCCTGTTGTTTTAGACACCAAAGAAATAAGAAAAATAGGTACTAAAATATTAAGTGATAATTTTGCAATCCTTGAAAATAATGTTTTAAGACATGATACATTAAAATTAGGTTATAATATATTTTCTATCGTTTTAAAAGAAAATGATTACAGTAATAGTAAAAAGTTAAAATTAACAAAAAAATAAAAGAACTACTTGTTCTTTTTCTTTAAATATAATGTATTAAGTACTTTTACTTTTTTACCAATTTTAGTAATAAATTGTTTTTTTACACCTTCTGGTAATCTTTTTTTTACAACTTTCATAATCTACCTCTTTCTTCCGTTTATAATTATAACACATTTACTTATATTTACAATAGTTTTTAATTAAATAATTGAATAAAATTGTAATAAGAGGTAAAATAATAGTAGGTGGTATTATGAAAAAAAGACATATTAAAAAAAGTGCTTTAAGAGTATCAATTGTTGCACTCATAATATATATTGGATTTATGTTAATTATTATAAATAAAAAAACACCTGAAAAAAAGGAACCAATATATATGATATCTTTAATAGGTAAAGATGAAAATGAAGCTAAAGAGTTTGCAAATAAAAATAAATTAAGATTAAATATAAATTATGTATATAGTGATGAAAATAAAGGTGTAAGTACTCAAAGCATTGAAGAAGGAAAAGAATTAAAAGAAAATGATACTTTAAATATTACAGTTAATAAGTATATTGATAAAGCAAAATTAAAACAAGACGATATAAATGAATTAGGTAGAATACCCGTTATGATGTATCACCATATTGTCAATATTGATGACAATAAATATACTGGTGGTAATGTTGATCCAGATGGTTATAATAGAACCAGTAATGCATTTAGAAAAGATCTTGAGTTTTACTATCAAAATGATTACAGAATGGTAAGATTAATTGATTATGTAAATGGCAAAATAGATGTTGAATATGGTAAAAGTCCAATTGTTTTAACATTTGATGACGGTAATGCTGATAATATAAAAGTTACCGGCCTAGATGAAAACGGGAACATTATAATAGATCCCAATAGCGCAGTTGGAATTCTTGAAGAATTTAAGAAAAAATACCCTGATTTTAATGTAACAGCAACATTTTTTGTAACAGGTTATTTATTTAATCAAGGCGAATATAATGAAAAAATATTAAATTTTTTAGTTGAAAATGGTTATGATGTAGGAAATCATACTAAAGATCATAACAATATGAGCAGTATTAATGAAGAAGAAACTGAATATGTAGTAGGTTATGTTTATGATAAATTAGATAAAATAATCAAAGATAAATATGTCAATATAGTGGCTCTACCATTTGGTACACCATATTTATCAACTCACAAAAATTTTAGTCATATTAAAAAATCAACTTTTAATGGTAAAGTATATGATACAATTACAACTCTTAGAGTAGGGTGGGAACCTGATACATCACCATTTTCTAAAAATTTTAACAAAGACTTTATAAAAAGATGTAGGGCTTATGATAATAATGGAAAAGAATTTGATATAGATATGGTATTTAATAGCATTCTGAAAGATTTAAAATATGTATCAGATGGTGATCCAAATACAATTACAATTCCTAAAGAATATGAAAAATATTTAAACGATAATAATTTATATAAAATATTGTATTAAAAAATTCTACTTATGTAGAATTTTTGTTTTACTAATAATTATATTATTTTTGGGATCTAGATTAATAGTTTCTTCTAGAATTTTATACTCCATAGCAAGTAAAGTACATTTGTGTAAAATAACATCCCTAGCATTTGCATAAGTACTAGCATTAATCATACTGTAATTATTTGGTAAAGTAATTTCGCCAAAACGATTCCTAGAAGCACGACTTTTTATACTTTCATCAATATAAGTTAAACGATTATGACATCTATTACTCATAAGACAAACATTGATATTATTTATAGGATCAATAGTAAGCTGAGTACCAGTCCAACCAGCAGTCGCAAATGAAAGGCCACTTAAAGCATGGTGCACCTCACTATTTTTTAAAATAGGATTCTTAGTATAACAAAGTAAACCAAAATACTGAGTTGAATTTATTTTATCAAATTTATCTTGATATAAAAAACCAGTATGATTTTGAGCCATTAATTTTAAATAATCATCACTTAATATTTCATGATTAATTAAACCACGAGCTAGTTTTACCATATCAGAAGATGTAGAAAAAAGTCCTGCATGGCCACTTAAATTACCATTATTTTGTCCCATGATTCTTGCCTTGTCATCAGAAGAAATACCAGGATTTGCATTTACTCTTATTAAATAATTGCCATTCTTAAAAAGTCTACCATCATAATTACAATTCGCGCATCTTTCAACATCAGGTACCTTAACAAAAGTATCATTCATATTTAAAACATCTAATATATATTTTTTAATATAATCATATAGTTTAAGATCTGTAACTTTTTCAATAATATATTTTAAAACCATTGAAGAAAAATCATTATATCTACTTGAAGTAATACTAATATTTTTTGGCTTTACATTTAATAGAGCTTCATATGCTTCCTCATAATCTTTGCACTTATCAAGTCTCTTTTCTGTTTCAAGTGGATAAAAAGTTAATAAATCATAAATAGTTAAATCACCAATATTTTTAAATTCTGGTAAAAACTTACTAACTTTATCATTAAAACTAATTATATTTTTTGATACTAACTGTATAGTAGCAATCCCCGTAAACATTTTTGTACAAGAAGCTAAATCAAAAATTGTATCATATTTCATATCTTTAATATCTACATCAAGCATACCATTTTTTAAAGTAACTTCTTGTTTATTACCAATAACAATATTTTCTTCAAAATTCTTAGTACCATAACTAATAACAGCGCCAGGCGCAAGTCGTTTCTTTAAGAAAAAATCCTTTACTAATTCTTCTAAACCAGATTTTTCATATAATATTTCATACAACTCTGTTAAAGAACAATCTTTATTTTCTCTTAAAACAGTAAGTACATCATTAAGTAAAATTTCATAATTCTCTTTTTTGTATAAATTTTTAAGATTTTTATCATTAACCATATTTTGCCCTAAAAGCAAATTAGAAATAGAGTAATTCATAATATTATCCCCCTTAGAAAATAATAGCACATATCCCCAAAAAGCGCAAATAGAAGTCCAATTTTTTTAAAATTTCATAAAATATATTGGTGATACAATGAATATATATGAATTAAATAATATAATAGAAGGCAAAATAATAAATATAAATAAAAAAAAATATAAAAATATTCAAACAGATACAAGAAAAATAGATAATGATAGTTTATTATTTATATTTAATTTAAAACACGATAATGCTTATAAATATGTTAAAAATATGAAAATAAAACCAGCTATTATAGTTATAAATGAAAATGAAGAAAATATAAATGATATATCATGTATAAAAGTAAAAGATACTATAAAAGCTTATAGTTTACTAGCATCATACTATAAAAATAAAAATTATATCCCAACAATTATGATAACAGGATCTGTTGGTAAAACAACGACCAAAGATTTAATATATGATATCTTAAGTATGAGTTATAAATGCAAAAAAACAGAAGAATCAAAAAATAACATTTTAGGTATATCGGAAATGTTGCTTTCTTTAAAAGATGAAAAAATATTAATTGTTGAAGCAGGAAGTAATCATTTAGGAGAAATAGATGAAATCAGTAAAATAGTAAAACCAGACATTGCAGTAGTTACTAAAATTGGAACAAGTCATATAGGTAACTTTGGTAGTATCGAAAACATCTTTAAAGAAAAAACAAATTATATAAAAGGAAATATTATTACCTTTGTAAATGGCAAAGATAAATACTTAAAAAAAATGAAAGGAAATAATATTTATAAAGTAGGTGAAAAAAATTTTAAAATTAAAAATATCAAAATTAAAAACAATATTTCTTTTAAAACAAGTAACATAAAATTAGAGTTTAATAGTTTAAATAAAGACTTAATTATGAATGTTGCACTTGCATTTTATATTGGTTTACTATTCAATGTCCCAATTAATAAAATAAAACTAGCCATAAAAAATTATCAATTTCCTAAACATAGACAAAATATATATAAAATTAAAAATACTATTTTAATAGATGATACGTATAATGCTTCCTATGAATCAATAATATCTAGTATTAAAGCTTTAAAAAAATATCATAAACAAAAAATATTAATATTAGGTGATATATATGAATTAGGTAATAAAACAGATGAAATACATAGAAAAATATTAAAAAAAGCTCAAAAATATAAATTATATACAGTAGGTCAAAATTTTAAATATAAAAATAATTATAAAACAAAAGAAGAATTATTTAAACAATTAAAAAAAGTCAATTTAGAGAATAAAGTTGTCCTAGTAAAAGCATCAAGAAAAATGGAATTTGAAAAAATTGTCACATTTATTAAACAGGTACTAGA